>JAZQWE010000079.1:0-11219 GCA_045632225.1 Eubacteriales bacterium
CCAGTCCCACTGGTCAACATAGATGGAGTGGATGTTGTCAAGTTCTTCGTCGCGGCGGATAGCGTTCATATCGGTGTAAAGACCGTTGCCAACCCCAAAATTATAGCGCTTGAGTGCAAGGCGCTTCCACTTTGCAAGCGAATGTACAACCTGCGCATCAACGCCGATTGCAGGAACATCAAACGATACGGGGCGCTCATAGCCGCTGAGGTTATCGTTAAGACCCGACTCCTCGGTTACAAAAAGAGGTGCCGAAACTCGCTTTAAGTTAAGTGCGCTTGAAAGTTCACTTTGAAATGTCTGTTTAATATACGCGATGGCGCGCTGAGTATCATACTCATCAAGCAGGGGTCTGTACCCTGCAGGAATTGTTACCTTGTTCATGTATTTGCCCTCCTGTAAAGGATAACTTATTATACTTCACTAAAACTGTAAAGTCAAGAAATAGTATCGACATTGACCTAAAAATATGATAAAATGTAAAAAAACACAAAGGAGATACCACCATGACACGGGATTATGCTATATATGCAGCGGATAAAGCAAAAGAAATACTTGCAATTGACAGTCCGAGCGGATACACCAAAAAAGCCGCTGAGTGGACAAAAAACGCATTTGAGGAACTTGGATTCAATGCACGGATAACCGAAAAAGGCGGCGTTTTGATTGACCTTTTCGGTGCTGACCAAACAAATGCTCTCTTGCTTGAAGCGCATCTTGACACACTTGGCGCAATGGTTGCCGAGGTGAAGTCAAACGGCCGCCTTCGCGTTACAAACCTTGGCGGACTTCGCGCAGAGAACTGCGAGGCTGAAAATGTGAAAATTTACACAAGGGGCGGCAAAGTTTACGAGGGCACACTCCAACTTTGCAATGCCTCCGTGCATGTCAACGGAAAATACGGCGACACCAAGCGCACCTTTGACACACTTGAGGTTGTAATCGACGAAGATACAAACAGCGACAAAGACACTCGCGCACTCGGCATTGAGGTTGGCGACATCGTTTGCCCAGACCCCCGCACGCGCGTTACCGAGTCTGGATATATCAAGAGCCGTTTTCTTGATGACAAACTCTCCGTGGGCATTCTTTTGGCATTTGCAAAATACTTAAAGGATAGCGGCAAGTCCCCCGCTCGCAAACTCTATGCTCATATCACGGTTTATGAGGAAGTCGGTCACGGCGGCGCGGCATCGGTGCCAAGCGGCGTTACCGAGGCAATCGGCGTTGATATGGGTTGCGTTGGCGACGGTCTTACCTGCACGGAAAAGCAAGTGTCAATCTGTGCAAAAGACTCGGGCGGCCCGTACAGTTATGAAGTTGTCGGCAAGCTCATCGACGCGGCAAAAAAAGAGGGCGCAGACTACGCTGTGGATGTTTACCCCCACTACGGCTCGGATGTTGAGGCAACCCTCTCGGCAGGCAATGATATTCGCCACGGCCTTATCGGCGCAGGCGTTTATGCAAGCCACGGATATGAGCGTAGCCATATCGACGGCGTGTGGAACACGCTGAAAGTGCTTAAAGGTTATTTGGAAGTGTAAAGATAAATCATTACAATAAAAAAGTCGACTCAAAGGTCGACTTTTTTATTGTTTTTTCATTTGTTTTAAAAAGAGCAATACTGCCGCCGCCAAAAGAGTAATTCCATATCCCAAGACCCACCATATATGCGGAAAAATGCCGCCAAAATCGCCCGATAGCACCGCGCGCTCCATATCAACCGCATGCACAAACGGGAGCATGTATGCAATCTTTTTAAATGTGCCGCCAACAAGGTTAAGGTCAAACCAAATGCCCGACACCCATGCGGAAAGATTAGTGAGAAGTGCGCCGCAAATGCCACCCACCTGCTTATCGTTAAACACGCTTCCGCACAGAAGGCCAAGCGCGATATAAATCAGCGAAACGGGAACAATAAAAATCACCGCGTACAAAATATTTACCGTGATTTCAAGTCCGAGTGCCACAGCCGCGATGTAGCAAAGTATGCTTTGCACCACCGAAATCGGTATGATGGGGAGAGTATATCCCAAAATAAAATCCGCCGCAGTAAGGGGTGTTGTATATAAGCGCACAAGCAAGGACGACCCCCTATCCTTTGCAATAATTGTCGCTGAAAACAGCGTCATAAACGAAAGTCCGAAAACGGTAACGCCGGGGGTCAGGTGCTGTATCTCAAAAAGTTCAACGGGGATATTTGCCTGAATTGCGCTGAGGAGCAAAATAAGCACAAGCGGAAAGCCAATTCCAAACGCCAAATTAAGTGGGTCGCGGAGAAGCTCCTTTGTATTGCGACTTGCAAAAGTTAACATTCTCATTTTGCCACCCCCTTAACAATTCGGATAAACGCTTCTTCAAAGTTATTGGTATCTGCAGTCTTCTTGATTTTTTCAGCGGTGTCGCAAACAAGGAGTTTGCCGTCTTTCATTATGGCAATGCGGTCAGAAAGTGCCTCGGCCTCCTCCATATAATGTGTTGTCAAAACAATAGTGACCCTACCTTTAAGTGAGCGAATTATATCCCAAAGATCGCTGCGCGCAAGCACATCAAGTCCAAGGGTCGGCTCGTCTAAAAAGAGAATCTCAGGCTCGCTGATAAGCGCCATCGCAATGCTGAGGCGGCGTTGCCAGCCACCCGAAAGTTTGCCCGCTTTTTTATTAAGAACCTCGTCAAGACCAAGCATTTTGGTCATTTCTGCGATTTTTGCGCTACGCTTTTCTTTTGAAAAAGAGTGCACGCCGCAAATCAGTTCAAGGTTTTCCAAAACCGAAAGACCCGGCGCAACCGCTGTTTCTTGCGGAGAAACAGCAATAATCGATTTTACCGCGGCGGTATCTGCCAAAATGCTTTTGCCGTTTAAAAAAGCATCGCCCCCGCTCGGCTGTGTAAGGCAGGACAGCATTTTAATCGTGGTTGTCTTGCCCGCGCCGTTTACGCCGAGCAACGAAAAAAGTTCCCCTTTGTTAACGGAAAGCGAAAGATTGTCAACCGCGATAAATTTGCCGTACCTTTTGCTCAAATTTTCTATTTTGATTGCATCCATATCTATCACTCCAATCCGTATTGCTTTCTTAATCCCTGATATGCATCGGTCATCATTTTGCTGACAAGGTCATCGTCAAGTTCAATAAAAGCAGTTGCAAACATAACGGCAATCCCGTGAACATACGCCCACATTTCAAGATGAAAAAGTCTTGCTTCTTCTAAAGAAAGTCCCGTATTGCCCTGCACCATATGCTCCATTTCGCCGTCCATATCCGAGCCTTTTGTAAAATTCTCATTTGTACGGTCGCGCATGTAAAGAAGTTTAAACAGTTCTTTTTCCTCTTTGGCAAATTTAATATACGCTCTGCCGCTTGCCTTATACGCCACAAAAGTGCTCTCTTTTATCTCATTTCTTATAAACTCCGCGCAAATTTTGTCAACCTTTTCAATCACCGCTATGCGAAGGTCGTCCATTGTGGCAAAATTTGAAAATATCGGCTGTGTTGAGCAATTTAAAACCGCCGCGATATTTCTTGCGTTTATCGCATCCGCCCCGTTTTTTCTAACAATGTCAACAGCCGCGTTTATTATCTCTTCTTTTGTTACTTTTACTTTTGGTGGCATGTTCTACCTCGTTATATAGCATTTGTTATATATCCTATGCTATTTTATCACTGTTCCCCACAAATGTCAATAGGGCACCCGCAAAAAGCGAGTGCCCTATCAAAATTTTAATTAGAAATTGAGTTTTTCTTCGATGTATGCCTTGAGGTCGGAAATCTTTACTCTTTCCTGCTCCATGGTGTCACGGTCACGAACGGTTACGCAACCGTCGTTTTCAGTGTCAAAGTCATAGGTAATGCAGAAAGGTGTACCGATTTCGTCCTGACGGCGGTAACGCTTACCAATGGAACCGGTTTCGTCAAAGTCAACCATAAAGTACTTAGCAAGTTCTGCGCGAACTTCCTCAGCCTTATCGGAAAGCTTCTTGGAAAGGGGAAGAACTGCTGCCTTGAAAGGAGCGAGTGCGGGATGGAGGTGCATAACAACACGGGTGTCATCCTCGCCAACAGTTTCCTCGTCATAAGCCTCAACAAGGAATGCAAGCGCTACGCGGTCTGCACCGAGGGAAGGCTCAACAACATAAGGAATGTACTTTTCATTGGTTTCGGGATCAAAGAAGTCCATGGACTCACCGCTGTGATTTGCATGCTGAGTAAGGTCATAGTCAGTTCTGTCAGCAATGCCCCAGAGTTCGCCCCAACCGAACGGGAAGAGGTACTCAAAGTCGGTTGTTGCCTTGGAATAGAAGGAAAGTTCTTCCTGATCATGGTCGCGAAGCTTGAGGTTTTCCTTCTTCATACCAAGATCATAGAGGAACTGTGCGCAATAATCCTTCCAGAACTTGAACCACTCAAGGTCGGTGCCGGGTTTGCAGAAGAATTCAAGCTCCATCTGCTCAAATTCTCTTGTACGGAATGTGAAGTTACCGGGGGTAATCTCGTTACGGAAAGACTTACCGATCTGGCAAACGCCGAAGGGCATCTTCTTTCTTGTGGTACGCGCAATGTTCTTAAAGTTTACAAAGATACCCTGCGCGGTTTCGGGACGGAGGTAAAGTTCGCTCTTGGAGTCCTCGGTAACGCCCTGATATGTTTTAAACATAAGGTTGAACTTGCGGATGTCGGTAAAGTCCTTTGCGCCGCAATCGGGGCACTCAATGCCCTTTTCAGCGATGTACTGTGCCATCTGCTCGTTTGTCCAGCCTGCGGGATTGTCGTTAAGGCCGTTTGCCGCAACATAATCCTCAATAAGCTTGTCTGCACGGTGACGGGACTTGCACGCACGGCAGTCCATAAGAGGGTCGCTAAAGCCGCCAACATGGCCGGATGCTACCCATGCTTCGGGGTTCATGATAATTGCGCTGTCAAGACCTACATTGTACTTGCATTCCTGAACGAAACGCTTCCACCAAGCCTTTTTAACATTGTTCTTGAACTCTACGCCAAGAGGGCCGTAGTCCCAAGAGTTTGCAAGGCCGCCGTAAATTTCGGAGCCGGGGAAGATAAAGCCGCGATTTTTACAAAGTGCGACAACTTTGTCCATAGTCTTTTCGGAATTGTTCATTTTGTACTCCTATATATGAATATTTTAATTATCAATATAACCTAAAATTGCCGTTATCGCCGCATTTGTGTTTGGCATACCCGCAATATTTACGGGGTATTCCATAGTCACAAAATCAAATCCCGCAAGGGAGAAAACAAGTTCAACATTCTCTTTGAGAATGTCAGCGGTAACATTGGTGTAAATATGCTTTTCAATCTTTGAAAAAATCTTTTCCGCCTGCGCAAGGTTTGACGGGTTGGTCATCTTTCTTGCAAGCGTGATAAGGAACGAGAGCGTTGTCTTTGCTCTGGAATTGTTTGACGAAGCGGGGTAGGAATTGTACGCAAGGAGCGCCGCCGCGCTTTGACCGTCAATCGGCTGTGAGCCTGCTTTAAGCGAAATTTCAAGGCCGTTTGACTCGTCAACATATTCCATATCGCACGGAACATTGTAGGTAACGGGGCCAATAGCGTCAACGAACTCTACAAGCAGTTCAACACTTGTGAGTGCAAAATAATCAATCTCAGCACCCGTAACAGCAGAAACTTTATCTTTAAAGACATCAAAACCTTTTTCAAAATAAAGTTCGCCAAGCGCGGTTTCGCCGCCGCTGTATTCAACTCGCATGTGCTTGGGAAGATTTATGCATGCAACCGTGCGGGTGGTTTTGTTAACCGAGATAAGCACAATTGCATCTGCGCTGACGGTTCTGTACGGGTACACGGGCAAATTACCCTTGTAGCCAATAAGCTTTTCCGAGGACTCAAAAGCAGGATACTGTGAGTCAATATCGGGGTGGTAATCTTTGTTAAGCGAGGGGCGGTAGTCAGTACCTACAAGCAAAATGTTAAAGGACTCACCCTCAATTTCATCTTTAACTATCGGCTTTATCACCTCAACGGCGCCGCCGACATCATCGGTTTGCACTACATCGGTGGTTTCGGAAGGTCTTTTTCCGTTTATAAGACTCAAAACGCTATCGGAGATAAATCCGGTTATAAAATACGCGCAGGTTCCGAAAACCAACAGCGCAATTAAAAATGTGATAAAAAAGTTTCTAAGGGAAATCAAAAACATTACTCCTTTTTACTGTAGTAACATCTTATTATATAACAGTTTTTATTTTTTTTCAATACATAAAGTGATTTTTCCCATATCTTGACTATATTTAATAAAGATGTTAAAATAACATAGAAAGTTGGTGACCATGTGTTTAAAAAGAATGATGTATTTACCGTCACAGTCGAGGATATGAATTTTCTCGGCTTTGGCGTTGCAAAAATAGACGGTATTGCGGTTTTTATCGGCGGTGCCGTATCGGGCGATACCGTTAGCGCAAAAATTATCAAAACCGCAAAAACATACGCCGTTGCAAGGCTTGAAAAAATCATTACCCCTTCCCCTCACCGTGTATGCGATCCATGCGCTGTCAGCGCGGCATGCGGCGGCTGTGCGTTCCGCTCGGTTTCGTATGACTATGAAAAAGTTTTAAAAGAAAACTTTGTGAAAATGAGTTTTGTAAAGCAGGGCTTGCGCGATGTCACCGTTGCACCGCTCACCCATGCAAATCTCTCAAACTATCGCAATAAGGGTCAATACCCCGTGCGAAAAGATGTGCACGGCAAAACCGTCATCGGCTTTTTTGCGGCAAAGAGCCACCGCGTGCTTGACTCGGCGGCATGCGAACTGCAAAATGCGGCTTTTGCGCCCATTATCGGCGAAATCCGCGATTATTTAAGCGAGTTTGATGTAAGTATCTATGACGAAGAAAGCAGCCGCGGCCTTTTGCGCCACATCTATTTGCGAGTTGGCGAAAAAACGGGCGAAATCATGCTTTGCATGGTGCTCTCGGGCGAAAAGCTCCCCCATGAAGACGAGTTTGTAAGTCGCATTACGGAAAAGTTCCCCGCTGTAAAATCCATTTATATAAACACAAACAAAAAAGATACAAATGTTGTTCTCGGCGACAAATACCGCCTCATTTTCGGCAAAGAAACCATCACCGACATTCTTTGCGGCGTTAAACTTGAAATAACCCCGCAATCATTCTATCAGGTAAACCGCGATGCGGCAGAGCTCCTCTATGAAAAAGCAGCATCTCTTGCAAACTTCACGGGGGACGAACTCCTCCTTGACCTCTACTGCGGCATCGGTTCAATCGGTCTTTCAATGGCACGCAAGGTGAAAAAACTCATCGGCATTGAGGTTGTTCCCTCCGCGATTGAATGTGCAAAGAAAAATGCGCTTTTAAACGGTATCGAAAACGCCTCTTTCTACTGCGGCGTCGCGGCGGATACCGAAAAAATGCTTGACGGTGCAAAAGCAGCCGAGGGCGATTTTATACCCGATGTTGTTGTTTTTGACCCCCCGAGAAAAGGTTGCGCAAAGGAACTTCTTGAGTATATTTCAAGGCTCGGCGTGAAAAAAATCGTGTATATTTCGTGCAATAGCGAAACCCTTGCCCGCGATGCAAAAATCCTCACCGAATATGGCTATAAAATGGGCATAGCCTACCCCTTCGACCTCTTCCCAAGAACGGGACACTGTGAAGTTGTAACAAGTTTTATGAGAAACTAATTCAAGGAAGGAACCTTTATGGGTATTTTACGCCGCTTAAAATACAGAAAACATAGAACGAGGTATAATGAATCTTGCCTTGGTTCATTGATTTCTCTTTCTTTCTATCTTTTTCTAATCGCATTAGGCTTTAGTATCATTGTTTCTTATTGGGAAAAAGTATTTGCTATATTGGCAATACTATTAGGCTTATTTTTATTGTATAAACTACTTATTTTGAGCATAACTCTCATAAGAAGCAAGAAAAATATTTGCAACAATGCGAATGATGACGAAAATGATAGTTCGCCCGAGAGCACCTTCGATGAACATACAAAATACACTGCAAAAAGAAATTTTTTAACCAAAACTGAGAAAAAATTCTATGATGTTTTCTGCAAAATTGTAAAGGATGAATATATCGTTCAGCCCCAAGTAAATTTAGCAAGTATAGTCAACAAATCCTCTTATGAGTTATACAGAAATGAACTTTTTAGGAACATTGATTTCGGAATTTTTGACAAATCATATAAGTTAAAACTCTTAATCGAAATCAATGACAATTCGCATTTTAAACATGATAGACAAGCGCGTGACAAAAAGGTGCGTTCGATTTGCGCGAATGCAAATATTCCACTGATAACCTTTTGGACATCGTATGGCATTAACGAACAATATATAGAGAACCGATTAAAAAAATACCTTTCTTTTCCGTCTCAAGAGACGCAATAACCTCCCGCCCGTGTCATCTTGAGCGTTAGTCGAAAGATCTCGGGCGGCAAACAAATCTATAAAAATGTACTATATATACATCCTCACAAATAAAAACGATAATGTTATGTACATCGGCGTGACAAACAATTTAATGCGCCGATTATATGAGCATAAAAACGAAATCATTGATGGATTTACAAAAAAATACAACACGCACAAACTTGTGTATTTTGAAGAATTCAAAGATCCCATTACTGCAATCAAACGCGAGAAGCAATTAAAACATTGGAGCAGAATAAAAAAGAACCGTTTGGTTGAAAATGAAAACCCTACATGGAAAGATTTGGCTAAAGATTTATTTCCTGATCTTTTTAGGTAACCCGCCCCACGAGATCCAAACGCTAACGCGTTTGCCCTATGGGTTTCGACTCCGCTATGCTCCGCTCAAGATGACGCCGTGGGGCTCAATAAATTTTTTTACCAAACATACAAAGGAATAACCATGACTAACGAAAATTTTAACTGTCCTATATACAAAAAATGTGGCGGGTGCCAACTTGATGTCACCTATCGTCAACAGCTTTCCTATAAGCAGCGCACCGTGATAAAAATGCTCGGCCGCTATTGCCGCGTATCACCGATAATCGGCATGGAAAATCCGCTTCACTACCGCACAAAAATCAGCGCCGCTTTCGGCTTTTCGCGCGGTCAGGTCATTAGCGGAATCTGGCAATCATCCGCAGGAAAAATCGCCAAAACAGACTCTTGCGCACTTGAGGACGAGCGCGCAGAGCGCATTGTTGCCGCTATTAAAAAACTGCTCCCCATGTTCAAACTCAAAACCTTTGACGAGCGAAACGGCGAAGGCTTTTTGCGATTTGTCACCATTCGTATCGGAAAGGCAACCGGAGAGATTTTGGTGGCGCTCGGCACCGCGCGCGGCGCATATCCCGCTGTGAAAAATTTTGTGCAAGCGCTTGTAAAACAGTGCCCCGAAATTACCACCATCACACGAAATGTGAGTTGCGACTCACTTAATCTCTTGCTCGGGAAAGAAGAAACCGTGCTTTATGGCGACGGATTTATCACCGACCGCCTTTGCGGATACGATTTTCGTATTTCCGCGCGCTCATTTTTCCAGGTAAACCCCACACAGACCGAAAAACTCTACTCCACCGCTGTTGATTTTGCCGCACTTACGGGCAATGAAACCGTTATCGATGCATACTGCGGTGTCGGAACAATCGGCATTATCGCATCCGAAAAAGCAAAAAGCGTTATCGGCGCAGAGCAGAACACCGATGCGGCTAAAAACGCCATTGAAAACGCTGCTATCAACAATGTTAAAAACTACCGAGTTGTAAATGCGGACGCGGGCGAATTTATGGAGGAGTTAGCAAAGGCCGGTGAAAGCATTGATGTGGTATTTACCGACCCTCCGCGCGCCGGATGCTCAAAGCAGTTTTTAAAATCCCTTGTCACACTTGCGCCAAGTAAAATTGTATATGTTTCATGCAACCCCGAAACGCTTGCAAGAGATTTGTATTTCCTCACCAAAAACGGCTATAAAGCAGAGAAAATCCAACCCGTTGATATGTTCCCGTATACAAAACATGTGGAAAGCGTAGCTTTGCTTACGCTCTCCGACTAAGTTTGCCTAACGGCAAGTGAAGTTATCTAACGATAGTGAAGTTTACTTCGTAAGTGAAGTGGCACCTTTCGGTGCAGTGGCAAACTTAACTTCACTTTGTGCGCAAGTACAAAACTTCACTGTGAGAGAATCGAACAACTTCACTTTTGCATAGCAAAAACTTCACCCCAAAAGGAAAAAATCACATGAAAGATTCCGAACTCCGCACACGAGCCAAAACGTTTGCACTAAAAATAATAACGGTTTGTGACACCGTTGACACAAAAAAAGGCAGAGGTACTCTAGACAATCAAATCACAAGAAGCGCAACATCAATCGGCGCCAATATACATGAAGCCAACTACGCTTCGAGCAAAGCGGATTTTATAAATAAATTTCATATTGCTTTAAAAGAATGCATCGAAACTGAATATTGGATTGAACTACTTGTTGGCTCAAATTGCATTACAGAAATTACCGCAAGCGAACTTTTACAAGAAAGCGGTATTATTCGCCGAATGCTTGTTAAGTCAATAAACACCGCGAAAGAAAGCAAAGGAGTACAATGAAAGCATATATTTTTGACATGGATGGGGTTTTGATTGACTCTGTATACTCACTTGACCGGAGTGTACGGGGATTTTTAGACCCGACAGGGATTGACTATCCCGAAAACATAATAGAAATAATAACCCCGCTCGGCTATGAGGGGGCGGCAAAGTATATACAATCGCTTGGAGTTGACAAAACCGTTGACGAACTCACCGCGATTATGACAGAGGGAATGGAAAAAGAGTATGTGCAAAGCATTCCCACAAAGGCACATGTGGTTGAAGTTTTAGAGAAACTGCATGCAAACGGCTACAAACTTTGTATTCTTTCGGCAAGCCCGCACTTTTTGATAGACCCATGCATAAAGCGACTTGACATTGAAAGATATTTTGATTTTGTTTGGTCAACCGATGATTTTGCGCTAATAAAATCCAATCCGCAAATCTACTCCGAGGCGGCAAAACTCCTTGGACTTGACGAGCGGGAATGCGCATTTGCCGACGATAATTTGACAAACATCAAGGCGGCTAAAGCGGCGGGAATGTACACCATAGCCGTGTACGATCTTGTAAACGCCGTGCACACCGATGAAATGAAAAAAGAAGCGGACAAATATATCCACTCCTTTGAAGAACTTTAAAAAAGCCTTCCCTTGTGAGGGAAGGGGGAC
>JAZQWE010000080.1:0-6587 GCA_045632225.1 Eubacteriales bacterium
GTAAAAACGGTTAAAAATAAATCCCACTTTGTGTGGCAAGCCGCACAAAGTAGTATTACGCTTTACGCCTAAGGGGGAGGGGAGGTCAAATCTCTGTACCTTTTCACCCCAAGACGGGCGGGGAGTATCACGCGCAAAATCGGGAAATCAAGAGGGTGAACTTGCAAAGTACAACATCACTTGCAACTGCATCTGCCCCGGTTATTTTGCAACCGAACTTACTGAGGAAACTCTCAAGACCGATGCATTTACTGCATACATGAAGGCTACAGTTCCGCTCGGTCGCTACGGTTACGAAGGCGAACTTAACGCAGGCGCAATCTTCCTTGCGAGCGATGAGGCTTCTTATGTAACCGGCGTTATTCTTCCTATCGACGGTGGCTACACTGCTATCTAATTTAATTTAAGAGACCGCATTTGCGGTCTCTTTTTATATTTCTCTTAGCAAATTTAAAAAGTCTTCTACATAGGGCAAAACCAACTTACTTTGCAGAATATAGGCATATATATCGCGGGTGTAATTTTGTATTGGGAAAAAAACAACATCTTCTGAATATGTTTCGTATGTTTCCGGTGAGGGACTTCCCGGTGTGATAGCAACCCCCATATTGAGCGAAACAAGGCGTCTGACATAGCTTGGGTCATCGCTTTGTAATGTTATGTGCGGGGTGAACCCAAAATCGGCGCAAACATCCATAACAACCTTGTGCATGGGTCTTTGCTCGTTCATTGTAATAAAAGGTTCGTTTTTCAGCATATCAACCGTCAGATTTTTGCACGCAGCAAGCGGGTTGCTTTTGTGAAGTGCAATTGCAAGTCCCTCTGAGAGGATCAAATGCTTTTTATAATTTGGGAGTGTCAAATTGCAATCCGCTATTATAATATCGTAATCGTTTTTTTCAAAATCGGAACCGTGCATTACATTTACATCTATGTCGGGGTGCTTCTTTTTGAATTTTTCAATTATCTTGAGCATTTTGTGGCGTCTTGCATCGATACAAATATTGAGAGTTCTTTTTTTGTTGTTATTTGTAACATAATCTATGGCATCATCCACAAGTATAAGAGCAGAAGATATTCTCAAAAGGAATTCTTTGCCTACGGAATTGAGTTTTATGGAATTTGCTTTTCTTGTGAAAAATGAAGTTTCAAGTTCTTTTTCAAGTCGGGTAATGCTTTGTGACACAGCGGAGGCGGGAACGCCGAATTTTTTAGCGGTGACTGTAAAATTTTCGCTATGTGCCGCATCGCAAAAGTATCTGAGTTGTAAAAATTCCATTTTGCACCTCTTAATTACTATATGATATATAATATAGTATACCATGACATCTCATGCTTTACAATGGTGTCGAAAAATTTTATAATAATCTGTATAGTGATAAACAAAGGGGAACTACCATGAAAAAGTTATTTATTATGATTGTTGTTTCGGCGTTGTTGCTTATATCTGCATTTGCGGCCGAAAACACAGTATATGTTTCCGACGGCGGCACGGGTGACGGAACTTCTGCGGCTACGCCCGTCGGCACACTTGCGGCTGCATACGCGGCGCTTGGGGAAGACGGCGGTACAGTTGTTGTAACCGACAAACTTACCCTTACTTCAACCTTTACCGAGCCCGAGCATAGCGGAAAAGTAACCATTACGGGCGGAACAATTTCGTTTGGAAATATGCGCTTTGTACTTAACGGAGATACAACTTTTGAAAATATTACTTTGCACGGAAGTGGGGCATATCTTCTTATAGTTGCACAGTTTAATCACATCACTTTCGGTGAGGGTATTACCGTAAGCGGATTTGGAGATTTTACCGAGGCGGCAAAAGCCATTACCATCGTTGGTGCTGTGCAATCGGGCTCCAGTAAATATAATGACACATCTTTATACGGCAAGGATGTAAATATCACCATTAAAAGCGGCAAAGCCTTGATTATAGCTTACTCGCGCGGTGTGAATGGAACCTTTACCGGAACTGCGAATATCAATATCGAGGGTGGAACACTTTATAACATTTATCTTGGTTCAACAAGTGGCACCGGCGGAAGTGTAAACTTTAATATCAGCGGCGGTACATTTATATACAATGTTTATACAAACGCTAAAACATGTAAACTCAGCGGCAATGTTAATATGAAAATTACCGGCGGCGATTTTAGTGCAAGTACATTGACACGATTTGACGGAAGTGTTACCGGTGAGAATGCAACATCTGTAGCAGATGTAAGAGGTCTTAAAGATTACAGCACTTTGGTAGAAAAAATGGAAGGCTTTAAAAAGATTATAACAGACGAGGGCGAATTGTTCCCCGAAGAGAAATTGGATATTCAGGATGCATTCCTTTACGGTAGTTTTACCGCATCTGACGGAACAGTTCTTCCGTACAGATACTATTTGCCCGAAGGTTACGAAACAAGCGGCAAGGATTATCCCGTATTCCTCTATATGCACGGCAACGGCTCCAGAGGAACAAATAATACTTCTCAACTTGGCTCTTATTGTATCAACACCGCTGTCTTTAACAGCGACTATGAGTGCATTATGATTGCTCCGCAATGCCCCTCAAGCCCGAATGAATGGACACTTTATTCATCAATGGGCAAAGTGAGCTACTATCCCGGTAGTGAGGCGTATGCGGCGTTCCTTGAAAGCGGCGAACCGTACGGCAGTAAATATTTCTGCGCGGCGGCAGAACTTCTTGACACCTTCCTCACCGATTACCGTGCTGATACTTCCAAAGTATATCTTGGCGGTTCATCCAACGGTACGGGTGCTGTATGGAATCTTATGACTCTTTATCCCGAGGTGTTTGCGGGAGCTGTAACCGTTTCGGGTTCGCGTGCAACCGATGACTTTGCGCATGCCGTTGCACACCGTATGAAAGACATACCGATTTGGGCGTTCCACGGCGATCTTGATACCAGCTCATCGGGAAGTCCCGTTGAGGGAACCCGCGCGTTGGTTAAAGCTCTCAGAGAGGTTGGCGGCAATATCACATATACCGAGGTGGTAGGCGGCAATCACAGCAATATTTGGAAGATTGCGGCAGACACTCCCGGTGTTGTAGATTGGCTCTTTGCACAGTCAAACAATTCCTTTGAAAACACTATCACAAAGGCAAAAGGCCCTGCGCTTCCTTCGCCCGAAAATCTCAAGTGGAATACAAACATTGCAACATGGGATGCTGTGGAAAATGCAGGCGCGTACAGAGTTACATTCTATGTTGACGGTGTCCTTGCAAAGACGGTGTTCACTAACAACAACTACTATGCTCCCGATCTTGGCTCTTTTGCAAGCGGTGAATACACATTTACCGTAATTGCCCATCCCGAGAAGAATGCTTACAGTATAAGCGCTGAAAGTGCGGCAAGCGGAGCATATTCTACCGAAGTTGATATTGATGAAGTTGCGGACTATAATGGCAACGGAGTCGTTGAAATCGGCGATGTACTCGTTCTTTTGAAGAGTGTTTTGAACGGTTCTGCCATTTCCGGCGGCGATGTCACCGGTGACGGAAAAACAACTCTTGCGGATGTTATCCGTGTTATAAAACACATATTGTAAATAAAACATAAAGCCTCTCGCACGAGAGGCTTTTTTGTCGTAAACTGAAAACCAGGCGATAGTCGCGTGGTTCAAAAAAGGCTTTGCCGATGAGGAGAAAACAAATAAAAGATAGAAGATAACGCTTTGTATCAAAGGCTCCCTCCGAGAGGGAGCTGTCAGCGGAGCTGACTGAGGGAGAGTGCGCGATAAAACCTTGCTAACGCAGGCTCCTTCCGACGGCTACGCCGCCACCTTCCTCTCGGAGGAAGGCAAAAATGCTATTTACATAACCCATTTATGGGTAGTCCGATAAACCGATGCACTCGGATTTTGTTATTTACAATTACTGACATAGCGTGGTATAATTTAAACAAAAGTTGCCCTGAAAGGTGGGGAAGTGAGAGTTAGATGAAAAAAGGGATTTTAATATTTTTTGTGTGTCTTGTTGCGGCGATGTTTTCGATTTTCGCTAAAGCCGATGAAACCGCAGAACTTTCCGTGATTTCTGCAAATGTTTCGGGACTGCCGTCGTTTGCCACAAAATACGATAGGGATGTTAAAAATACGCAGACAACTCTTGGAAAAATGCTAAACGAAAAGGGATATGACATTGTGTGCGTGCAAGAGGATTTTCATCATCACAGCGCCCTTGCCGCACAGATGAGCAATTATCCTTACCAAAGTTATGAAAGCGCGGGCGCGCCGCTTAGCGATGGGCTAAATATTTTTTCGGTGTATCCGTTTTACAATGTTGAGCGCGTGGCGTGGAAGAAAACTAACGGCATTTTCACAGACGGATGCGATGAACTCGGCCCCAAAGGCTTTATGAAATGCACGGTTGATGTAAACGGCACGCTTATAGACCTTTACAATGTGCACATGGATGCTTATGCAACTGAGGCGGATCAGTACGCAAAAAAAGCAGAGCTTGAGCAGCTTATGGAATACATAAACGAGCATTCCGCGGGTCGCCCTCTGCTTATCGTGGGTGATACAAACATCACATTTCACAAGGAGCCGCTTGTCGAGCCGTACAGCATTGTTATAGAAGGCGGCGGTTTTTTGGATGCTTGGATTGAGTTTAAAAACAACGGAAATTATATGCAGGGAAGCGACGGCGAAGCCGTTATTGAAGCGTGGTACAAAAAATTCGGCGGGCATGATTGGGGCAGATGGGATTCGGTTGAGCGCGTTTGGTATCGCGGTGGCGATGGACTTGATTTTGCGCCGAGCCGCTTTGAATATGTTGTGTATACCGACAATCCCGATTATATAAAGGCGCTGACCGACCACCGCATTATGGAATGTGTTATGCAAATCGACCTTGACGGGTATGTGCGTCCTGACGCGATACTAAAAGAGCAAAAAGAGCCGTCTTTTTTTGCCAAAGTCGCTTGCATGGTTGCAATAGTATTTAGATTTTTGGTGATTTTACTGTGGGGTGCGCTTGAGTATCTTGCAAAAGAGTATCCGCTTGCATTGATTTTGGCAACTGTTGCGGTAATTAGCGCTGTGATTTTGATTAAAAAAAGCAAGAAAAAATAAATAGCCCCCGTTTTTGTTGTGCTATAATTAAAACAAGTAGAAAATGTTGATTTTTGAGGTGAGGTTATGAAAAAAACATGCGCAATTTTATTTGCTTTTATCATTGCGCTCTTGTTTGCGGCATGCGGAGCAGAGGAGGTCAATACCGATGTCACGGCGCATGTTTTTGCACCTGACACATCTTTTGTTTTGGCAAAAGAGGAGTGCGAGGAGGTTTGCGAAACGGCGGCGATAGAGTTTTCGCCTCTTGCAAAGGTGCAGTATCTTGAACCTTTAGAGGATTTTTCATGGGAGAGGGAGTTTGCGCCCGAGTATGTGATGATTCACTTTACAAGCGCGGTTGTGCTGTCGAAAAGCGACCCGTATAACATGAAAAGTGTTCGCAAAATTTTTGAAGACAGCGGCGTGAGCATACATTACATAATTGACCGTGACGGCGAAATATATTGCTATATTCCCGAAACAAGGGCGGCATGGCATGCAGGAAAGGGAACTTTTGCCGCTGACGGGCGGCTTACAAACGCAATGAACAAGTATTCAATCGGCATTGAACTTGTTGCAATTGGCTCGGCGCGCGATATGGCACAGTATCTTTCAGCCAATGAATACGCCGCGCTTGACAAGTCCCTCATCGGCTATACCGACGCACAGTATGAGTCGCTTTCACTTTTGGTAAAAGATGTTTGCAAGCGCAATCAAATCGCGTTTGACCGCGAGCATATTATCGGGCACTCGGAGTACAAGGAGCAAAAAAGCGACCCCGGCGAACTTTTTGATTGGGCACGCATATTTAACTGAGCAAAAATCGGTGCATGGCACCGATTTTTGCTGTTATTGCACCAAGTGGACAGTTTTTTCACTTTACAGTTATATTTTAAGTATGTTATAATAATCGCATTATTTAAAAAGGAGAATTTCCATGAGCAAGAACCTTTTTACAAAGCCTTTTTTCAAAATGCTTTGCTTGGCTGTTATTTTAACGGTTGCGGCAATGCTCAATGTGTGCGCCGCCGAGCTTGGCAATGTTGAAATCGTTGGCGCTGACAATCGCTATACCGTAAGCGCTACCTATGGCACCGATGCTGTTGAGGTGGTATTTACCGCAGAAAACGGCTTTGACGGCGAGAGCGCAAAACTTGCTTTCACTTTTAACGGCGCGAGCGAACTTGTAGCCGACGAAGCGTGGAAAGTTACCGCTTCACAAAGCGGCAATAAAACCGCTTATTCCTATAAAAAATCGGCTTATTCAACCAAGACCGACATAAAGGTAAAGGCTGTTGTAAGCGAAAACACCGTTACATATACAGTCCCCTACAGCGCATTTAACAAGACAAGTGACGCGGCTATGGGTGCTTTTGCATTTTATCCCACCGTTGTAGATGGTGAAACATACAAATACAGCGACCCGTTTGCAACCGAAAAGTACGGCGAAACATGGTTTTTGCTTTCAGCCGACGGCAAAATTTCTTATGATGACAGTTATTCCGATTATCAAATCG
>JAZQWE010000081.1:0-1560 GCA_045632225.1 Eubacteriales bacterium
CTTGCGGCAAAAAGAACAGTATTTTTAAGCGCTGTCGCTTTTTCAAGCGTGTCAACGCCGCAAAGTTCTGCAAGCACTCTGCCCTTGTATACTGCGGCTTTTTCCACCTTTATAGGTGAATAAATTCCGCTTTTTTCCATATATAATGTCTTTAGTTTGGCCAAAACCTCGGGCGAGTCGCACCATGACTCAATAATAAGTCCACCGCGCACACCGTGTGTATTGGCAATTTTTCCGCATTCAAGATATTCTTTCATAACATGTCCTTTTTTGGTCTTTAATAGAGATAGTATATCACAACTGCAATAAAAAGTAAACAATAAAATATACTTGCTTTTGCGCCTTGTTGGTTGTATAATTATAACAATATTAAAAAGGAGGTATGCACCGTGGAAAAAAATGCTGTTAAAATTATCGCTCCCAATAAAAAGGCATACCATGACTACTTTGTCCTTGAAAAATATGAGGCCGGTGTCGAACTTTTCGGAACCGAGGTAAAATCATTAAGACAAGGTGGCGTAAACCTCAAAGATTCGTATTGCGAAGTAAAAAACGGTGAACTTTTCGCCATTGGCGTTCATATAAGCCCATACGAAAAAGGTAATATTTTCAACCGCGAACCTCTCCGCCCCAAAAAGCTTTTGATGCACAAGCGCGAGATTATCCGACTTTTTTCCAAGGTAAAAGAAGACGGACTTACACTCATACCTCTCTCAATTTATTTTTCAGGCTCGAGAGTAAAGGTAGAAGTCGGCCTTTGCAAAGGTAAAAAGCTATACGACAAACGCGACACAGATGCAAAGCGTCAGGCAAGCCGTGATATTGACCGCGCAATGAAGGAGCGAAGATAATGATTTACGAAGTTAAAGACATAGAACTCGATTACTCTAAAATAGATGTTAAAAAACCCGAAAATGCGCCATACAAGCCGTATTTAAAGGTTTTTGTTCCTAATCTTGGAGGCGATATTCAAAAATACAATGTAGGCACTCGCCCAACGGTTTTGATTCTCCCCGGCGGCGGTTATCATTTCACCTCCGAGCGCGAGGCAGAACCGATTGCAATGAGATTTCTTGCGCGCGGATGCAATGTCTGCATTTTGCATTACACCGTGTTTGAAACACCTTTCCCCGTTGCCATGCTCGAGGCGCTGACCGCGATAAAGTATATCCGCGAAAATCTTACCACCTGGCAAGGCGACCCAAACAAAGTTTATGTTTGCGGTTTTTCTGCGGGTGGACATCTTACCGCAAGCGTCGGTGTTTTTTGGGATAAAGAGATTTCAAAGGCATATTTTGGTGATGTTGAGGCAGTTCGCCCAAACGGACTTGTACTTTCGTATCCCGTTATTACAAGTGATCCTGAGCTCACTCACGAATATTCAATAAAAATGCTTATGGCGGGCAGAGAGGATGAAAAACTGCGCGAAATGCTCTCGCTTGAAAATCAAGTAACCGACTCCACCCCTCCGGCATTTATTTGGACTACTTTTGAGGATGCGCTCGTTCCATGCGAAAATTCAATGTTATTCGCTTCTGCTCTCAAAAAGCAAGGCATTCC
>JAZQWE010000082.1:0-1909 GCA_045632225.1 Eubacteriales bacterium
CGGTGATAAGGTCGAGTCCGTCGCTGTTTTTAAGAGTTGCGGTGATTTCAAACTCTTTTGCGCCGCCAAGGATTTCAAGCGGAACTTCAAACTCGGTGATGGCACCGTTGTCACTACCGCACCACTCGTTCATCTGTCCCACAACGCGAGTTGCCACGCTTGCGCCAAAGTTTTCGGCAATGTCATTGAGTTCAAAATATGTCTTGCCGCCGAGGTTTTGATAGAGTTTGTAAATGTTTTCGCCCACTTTGATGCGGATTTCCATACCGTCAGCATCGCAAAGATACTTGTCAAGACGGTCGCAGAGCACATGGAGGTGCTCGCTGTCATACGCCACGCGGATGGAAGTCTGCGCTTGCGAAAGTGCACCGATGAAAAGCGCATCGGTATTCTTTTGCCAACCTGCGGTGATGGGAAGCGCGTCAATGCGGTGATTGAGGCGGAGTTTGCCAATCATAAGGTCATTGTCAATGCGGGTCTTGGGCAAATTCTTAATCTCGGAGATGTTGGGGTACGCGGAGATAAGTGTGTGGCCGTCCTCAACAAAGAGTGAACCCCAATAACCCCATCTGCCGCCGAAGGCGATGAGTTCGTGCTCTTTATCAAAGTTTCTGCCCTTTTCGTCGCCAATGCGGATGTGCTGGAAGCCCGTCCAGTTGTAGGAAAGCACGGTTTCGCCGCTTTCAAAGTGTGCCATGTAGGGGCCTGCACCTTCTTCAAATGCAAATGCGATGTCCGCAGGACCTTCTTCGTCAATGCCGAGTTCTTTTGCAAAATTATCGTGTGTATAGCCTACTGTCAGGCGGAAAGTGTAGTTTGCAAGGTCACTTTCGGTTGCAACAGCGATTGAGCCGTCGCCAAGCTCAACAGCGGTTGCCATCTGGTTTGTAAAGCATTTTGTGCCGTTTTCCATTGTGGCAACATAACTTTGCGAAACTCTCCACGCGGCGTAGGGAGCACCCTTTACATCGGGAGTCCAAGTTTCGCCACCGTCGTATGAGCGGATGATTGCGGTACCGCTTGATGTCTTAATCGGGCTGTCGGTACGCACGGTTTTGTCAAGATAGAATTTGGGCGCAGTGTGGGAGAAGTAAATTTGAATTTCGCCATCCTTTTTAACAAGAATGTACGGTTCCCAGTTGCGGCCAAGGTAAATGAGTTTTTCTTCATCAAAGGTAAGGCCGTTGTCCTTGGAGCGGCGCATTACAAGACCGCCGTATTTTGCATCAAGCACATAGCCTTTGTTGTAGCGGAATGATGCAACAACGATAAGGTCGCCGTTAGGAAGCACAGCCGCTTCGCCGTTTGCATACATGATTTTATCCTCTTCACCGTCATCGCGGATAACGGGGTGCGCGGCAAAAAGTTTTTGGCGCGCGGTGAAAGAATGAATATCATCACCAAGCGAGTAGAACACATTTCCGCCAAGGCGGTAGTCCATGTGGAGCATAATATACTTGCCGTTTGCAAGTTTCTTTACTCTGGGGTAGTAAACCTTTGAGGAAATTGCCTCGTGTGTCTGACCCTCAAGTGTGATTGTTTCTCTATAGTCGGGCATAAGGCGGGAAAAGCCGCATTCGCCCGCGTGTGAATCGGTAATATGTGTGCCGTTGAGTTCGGATATCTTTTTAATCTGCATAAGTTTCCACACTCCTCGAATGTTATTTATATTATTCTATCATTTTTCAAGCCTTTTCACAATATCAAAAGACGGTAGAAATAAACATCTTTTTTTGTATTGATGTGAGAGGCAAATTATAGATTATGCGCACGATTAAAAACACCTCATCCACCGCGTAGCGGTCCCCCTTCCCCTTCTGGGGAAGGCTTTAAGATGAAGATTTTCGCTCATAAAGAGCGAAAATCAACTATAAATAGCCTTCTCCTGTGGGAGAATGGTGACATAGCG
>JAZQWE010000083.1:0-1613 GCA_045632225.1 Eubacteriales bacterium
AAAGCAGGCGGCACGCGTTGCTGATGCGGCAATCATCGTTGTTGACGGCCGTACCGGTGTGCAGGTTGGTACCGACCTTGGTTGGGACTACGCAAGCGAAGCGGGAATACCCAAGGCATTTTTTATCAACCGCTTTGATGATCCCGAGGCTCGTTTTGCAAAGGCGTTCAACGCTCTCCGTGAACGCTATGGTGTAGCGGTTTGTCCTATCATTATTCCAATGATTGAGGCTGATAAGGTTGCGGGCTTCCTTAACCTTATTGATATGAAGGTTTATACTTATGATGATGTGGGCAACCTTTCTAAAGGTGATAAGATTCCCGCTGAGTTCATCGGCACCGCTCATGAATATCGCGACATGCTTCTCGAATCCATTGCGGGCACATCCGATGCACTTATGGATAAGTATTTTGAAGATCCCGAAAGCATCACCCGTGAAGAGGCTGTCGAGGCAATTCACGAGGGCATCATCCACGGCGGCATCGTTCCCGTAATTTGCGGCTCTGCGGCAAAGGTATGGGGTATTGCACCCCTTCTTGACATCATTGCAGACTCCTTCCCAAGACCCACCGCTCGCGGTGCAGAGAAGGATGTTGACGGCAATGAAGTTGCGATTGATAAAGATGGTGAACCCGCACTCTTTGTATTCAAGACCGTTGCAGACCCGTTTGTCGGCAAGATGACCTACTTTAAGGTAATGAACGGTACCGTTAAGCGTGATATGACACTCAAGAATTCACGCGGCGGTGAAGAAAAACTTGCAAAGATTTATACCGTTGTAGGTAAAAAGCAGACCGAGGTTGACACACTTTGCTGTGGCGATATCGGTGTTACCGCAAAACTTAACAATACCAATACCAATGATACTCTCAGCCAGTCGGGCACACTTAAGTATGCTCATGTAGTATCTCCTACTCCCTACATGGCTAAGGGCGTTGTTCCCGTATCCAAGGGCGACGAGGATAAGATTTCTCAGGGTATTGCAAGACTTCTTGAAGAGGACCTCAGCCTTCGCTATGAGAATAATGCAGAAACAAGACAGCGTCTTGTTTACGGTCTTGGTGATATTCACCTTGATGTTACCGTTGCAAAACTCAAGGCTCGCTATGGCGTATCCGTAGCGCTTGAAAAGCAGAAGATTGCTTATCGCGAAGCAATTCGCAAGAAGGTTTCTGTTGAAGGTAAGCACAAGAAACAGTCCGGCGGTCACGGTCAGTACGGCCATGTTAAGATGGAATTTGCTCCGAGTGACGAGGCAGGTCTTATCTTTACCGAAAGCACCGTTGGCGGTAGCGTACCTAAGAACTTCCATCCTGCAGTTCAAAAGGGACTTGAAGAGGCTATGAAGAAGGGTGTGCTTGCAGGCTTCCCGATGACAGGCCTTAAAGCAAATCTCTTTGACGGTTCTTACCACGATGTTGACTCCTCCGAAATGGCGTTCAAGATGGCGGCATCCATCGCTTATAAAGAGGGTATGAAGCAGGCAAGCCCTGTACTTATGGAACCTGTTATGACAATGCTTGTTTATGTTCCCGACTCCATGGTTGGCGATATTCTCGGTGACTTTAACAAGCGTCGCGGCAGAGTGCTTAACATCACTCCCGATGAAACAA
>JAZQWE010000084.1:0-19212 GCA_045632225.1 Eubacteriales bacterium
TTATCATACAGATTCGTGGAATGTACGACTGATAACTTCGCGCTGTTGCTCTCTTGAAAGTTTATTAAAGTTTACAGCATAACCGGAAACGCGGATGGTGAGATTGGGATATGCTTCAGGATTTTCATACGCCTTCATCAAAGTTTCGCGGTTAAGAACATTTACATTGATGTGATGTGCCATCTTTGCGAAATAACCGTCGAGAATTGTAACAAGGTTCTGTACTCTTTCATCCTCTGTTCTGCCAAGCGCTTCGGGAGTAATAGAGAATGTGTTTGAGATACCGTCACGACAGTCGTCATAACTGATTTTCGCTACAGAGTTAAGGGATGCAAGTGCACCGTTCTCTTCTCTGTTATGCATGGGATTTGCACCCGGAGCAAAAGGTTCAGCCGCTTTTCGTCCGTCAGGAGTTGCGCCGGTATTCTTGCCGTACATAACATTAGAAGTAATGGTAAGGACAGAAAGGGTGTGCTCTGCATATCTGTATGCAGGTGTCTTGCGGAGTTCGGTAATAACTCTGTGTGCCATATCCTTTGCAATAAGGTCAACACGGTCATCGTCATTACCGTACTTGGGGAATTCACCGGTTGTGTTAAAATCGGTGATATAACCTTCTTCATCATACAAAGGAGCAACATTTGCAAACTTGATTGCGCTAAGTGAATCGGCAACAACGGAAAGACCTGCAATACCAAACGCCATAAAACGGCCTACCTTTGTGTCATGCAACGCCATTTGAATCTTTTCGTAGGCATACTTGTCATGCATGTAGTGGATAACATTCATTGTATTTACATAAAGTTTGGAAAGCCAAGCAATGTAAATATCAAAGCGCTCCATTACAGTATCGTAATCCAATTTGTCCGCAGAGAGTACGGGCATTTGAGGTCCGATATGCATTTTGCTTGTGGTGTCATAACCGCCGTTAATTGCGATAAGCAAAAGTTTAGCAAGATTACAACGCGCACCAAAGAACTGCATTTGCTTGCCAATTTTCATAGCAGATACACAGCAAGCGATCGCATAGTCATCGCCGTAAATCGGGCGCATAAGGTCATCGTTTTCGTACTGGATGGAATCTGTATCGGCAGACACTTTTGCACAATAACGCTTAAATCCATCGGGCAAAGAGGTTGACCAAAGTACGGTAAGATTGGGTTCAGGAGAAGAACCGAGAGTATAGAGAGTGTTGAGAATTCTAAAACTGCTCTTTGTAACAAGAGTTCTGCCATCCTCACCCATACCACCAACAGCCTCGGTAATCCACATAGGGTCGCCACCGAAAAGTTCATTATACTCAGGGGTGCGCAAATGACGCGCCATTCTGAGTTTGATTACAAAATCATCAATAAGTTCCTGTGCGCTCTCCTCGGTAAGATCACCGTTTGCGATATCGCGCTCAATATAGATGTCAAAGAATGTACTTACACGGCCAAGCGACATTGCGGCACCGTTTTGCTCTTTAATGGCGCCAAGATATGCAAAATATGTCCACTGAATAGCTTCTCTTGCATTTTTTGCAGGCTGGCTAATGTCAAAACCGTACATCTGCGCCATTTCCTTTAAATAGCCAAGAAATGCTATCTGTTGATAAACTTCCTCATCAAGGCGAATAGTTTCGGTTCTGAATTCACCCTCAGTAAACTTAGCTTTATCCTTTTTCTTTTCTTCAATGAGTTTGTCAACGCCGTAAAGTGCCACACGGCGATAGTCACCGATAATACGGCCACGGCCGTAGGCATCAGGAAGGCCTGTAATTACATGGCATTTACGCGCCGCACGCATTTCATCTGTATATGCACGGAAAACGCCGTCATTATGTGTAGTGCGGAATTTGAACTCTTCCTCTACTTTGCGGCTGAGCGAATAACCGTATGCCTCACACGCCTGCTTAACCATTCGCATGCCACCGAAAGGATTAACACCGCGCTTTAACGGACGGTTTGTCTGCAAACCGACAATAATTTCGTTTTCTTTATCGATATATCCAGGCGAATAACTTGTGCGTGACGCAACAGTTGCGGTATCAATGTCAAGAACGCCGCCAAACTGTCTTTCAAGTGCGAAAAGGCTTTCAACCTTTTTCATCAAAGCAGAGGTTCTCTCCGAAGCACCTGCAAGAAATTCGCTGTTACCAACATATTCTTTGTAATTCTGCTGAATAAAATCTCGAACATTGATTTCATCCTGCCAAACGCCTTTTGCAAAACCATTCCAATTGATATGTTCCATGATTTTCCCTCCTAAAATGTTTTGCGATTTGCCGACAAAAAAAGGGCAAATCAGCTTTTACTACTGATTTGCCCAGACGGTCGGCATTATACTTTTACATTCCCCCGCGGTAACCCGCGAAATCCGTCAGTTATGTAAAAGCTTGTACACTAATTATACCTGCAAAATTCGACTTTGTCAATTCAAATTAGTAACAAATATCCATTATAATTTTGATCAAATTTGTGAAAGAATAATCAATATTACTCTTTTACCGCATATCCCGCCTCAATTATTGCAGATTTTGCCAATACATCGGTGGGATTAACAAAAGAACCTTTTAACCCGTATTTCTCAACAGCAAGCGGTAGTTCGGTACAACCGAGAATCACGGTTTTTGCCCCGCATGCGGCAAGTTTTTCAAGTTCACAATTTATGGTTGATACATCAAAAGAATCTTTGCCGGCTTTAATTCCGTTATAAATCACGCTCATAACATCGCGCTGTACTTCATCGGAAGGAAAGAACAACTCGATATTATATTTTTTGAAGATTTTGTCAAAAACCTTTGTGTGTCTTGTTCCGTCGGTGGCAAGCAAAACGCACTTGGAAATTGAATTCTTTAAAAGGTATTTTGCGGTTTCCTCAACGATATTTAATATCGGTATTCTAACCGCATTTACAAGTTCGTCATAAAAACCGTGCGAAGTTATGCAAGGAATAATCAAAAAGTCAGCACCTGCATTTGCAAGTCTGTCCGCCGACTCCAAAAGATAAGGAACGGGGGACTTTGTTCCACGCAAAATTGCACTTGTTCTATCGGGAATTTGTGGATAATTGTCAATCAATATATGTATATGGTCGGCATCTTTTTCTGCGTTTGTAAGACTTATAATTCGCCCAAACAAATCGGCAGTAGCAAGCGGCCCCATGCCGCCAATAATGCCTATAGTCTTCTTTTCCTTCATTAAAACTCTCACTTATACAACATTTTATGCAACAATTCTACCATATCCAGATAAAAAAATCAATACAAAGTACCTGCTAAACCCAAAAGAAAAAATGTAAATAAACTCTCGAAAATTACAAGCACTAATCACTCCGCTGTTTGGATAGCGTTTTGATAGCAATCAAATAGATTTTGTGTATGCAATTTTCTGTTTTCGTATTGTATATGATAAGGCGTATCAAAGAAAAAATCCTCATCATATGAAAATTGTTCGGGCGTTCCTATTATATTGCTTTCTGAAAAATATGATTTAAGTACATTTTGCACATCCGAAGAATAATCATCGCTGTTTTTGATTAAGTTAATATCGTATGCCGGATAGGTAATGTAAACACTTACATTCTTTGCCTCAAGGCGTTGGATAAATGCATAAATCTCCTTTAATACTTGAGGATCATACTCAAAGCTCCAATCGGCCATGGTACGCTTATAAGTCGGCTCGCGATTTTCATGCAAAACAAAATCTCCGTAACTGTTCACGCTGTCTGCAACATAAATGGTATTTGAGATGCCAATGGCTTTTTTCAAGTTAAACAGCAAAACATCATTTAGCCTTGTAAAACTTCTCAGAAAACTACAACAAAAATAATCAATGCTACCCTCTAAATCCTCTTTACATTTTAAATTTCCATCTACAAATGTCACATCAACATAAGCTTCATCAACAGTATAGAAATCTGCAGAATAATACCCATATTCAAGCGGCATAATCACAACATCTCCGTTAGATGCGCATTCTTCTGCGGCCTTCATATATACTCTCAAAGGCACGCCCGCAGAAACGGCTAAATTTACTGCAGGTTTTCCTGACAATACCTCAAAATATTCCGAGTCAAAACCAAGATTTGAAGAAGATCCGCCGATAATGATGAACTTCTCATTCTGAATTGAATTTGCTCGTTCTAATTTTGCTTCAAATGAACCGTATAACGAACTTTCATTATATGATGGCAGAAAAAATGTGTTGTTAAAATAGACTGCAGCCGCCAATATTAACAGCAAAGATAATATCTTTATGCTTTTCTTCATGCAATCTCCTTTTTTTAAAATCTAAAATATACAAAATCGCTTTGGGCGAGTGTTTTGCCAAAATATAAAGTAGCAAATAAAAGCAAAATATATACCACCCAGCGGACGGGAGTCTTTCGTGAAAACAGGCAATTTTCCAAGCCAACGCGCGATTGGTTCCAAAACTCATACCAAATATAAATTAGAATACTTACCGCCATAGGAAGCATGCTTGCGTAACTCCAACCGTTTTCTCGCAAGAAAAATCTAAAAACTTTGCTTGCTGAATTCAATGACACTAACTGCGGTATAGTATCTGTAAAGATTAGCTTATAGCTCAAAAAAGCATCATGAACAGAGTTTGCTCGGAAAAAGACCCAGCACAGATTAACAATGAAAAAAGTAATTATAGAATAGCAAAGCGATAAAAATTTACTCTTTCTCACTTTTTTAAGATATCTTTTTTCCAGCGCCACTCCCAAACCGTTGGCAAATCCCCATAATGCAAATGTCCAATTTGCGCCATGCCAAATTCCAGATACAAGAAAGGTTATGACAGAATTACATGCTGTTAGAACGGGGCCTTTTTGGTTTCCACCTAACGGTATATATAGATAATCCTTAAACCAACTGCTTAAAGAAATATGCCATCTACGCCAAAAGTCAGTAATACTTGTTGCACGATAAGGATGGTTAAAATTTTGCATCAAATGTATTCCCATTAGTTCGGCACTGCCAATGGCAATCTGCGTATATCCATTGAAATCGCAGTATATCTGTATGCCAAAACAAAATGTTGCAATCAGTACGGCAAGTCCACCCTTACCTGACAAATTGTTGTAAACCGGATTTACAAAGCCCGCCATTGTTTCAGCAACAAGCAACTTCAAAGTTAATCCTAGAACAATATGACGAAAACCCGACACCATTTTTGTATAATCGGGCTTTTTCATTTCATTTATTTGACCAATCAAGTTATCGTATCTTTCAATCGGTCCCGCCACAAGTTGCGGGAAAAAGGAAAGAAAGCAAGCCAAATCCAAAATGTTTCGCTCGGCTTTTACTTGTCTGCGATATACATCGACTACATATCCCACAGCCTGGAAAGAATAGAAAGAAATACCGATGGGAAGCACAAAGATATTTGAAAATCCTTGTGCATAGGAAGGCGCAAACTGTGCGAGCAAAAATGGCATATATTTATAGAGAAACAACGGACAAAACAATATGCAAATAACAGCAACTAAAAGGAATTTATTTCGCTTCTTTTCAAGAAGAATTCCAAAAAAGAACGCAAGACCAATTACCGCGCCAAAGAGAATTGTTTGCCATTTTGCGCCATAAGCATAAAAGAAAGTGCTTATAATCAGTACAACCACTTTTTTTACGACTACATTATTTATAAGTAAAATGCTAAGTATCGCAAACACTAATAAGCACAAGTATTGCCATGTTTGAAAAAGCATAAATCCTCCTATATCGTTTAAAGATTACATTTGATTTATTATAAAACCGTGATACTGTTTTGTCAAGCATTACACCGCAAAGCATGGCAGCAATCAAAAAAAGCAAATTCCACCTTTTTCCTTACATAAAAATCCATCATATACACAAAATATTGTATAACATATAAAAATAAAGGAGATTTATGATATATGAAAGCTACAGGAATTGTAAGAAGAATAGACGACCTTGGTCGTGTGGTAATTCCCAAAGAAATTCGCCGCACCATGCGCATACGCGAAGGTGACCCACTTGAAATTTATACTGACCGTGAGGGAGAAGTCATTTTCAAAAAATACTCCCCCATCGGCGAACTTGTATCTTTTGCTGCACAGTATGCCGACACTTTGAATAAAACCTGCGGTATGTCGGTAATTATCTGCGACAGAGATGCGGTAGTTGCAAGCGCGGGAGTTTCTAAAAAGGAATACAATGAAAAGAAAATTTCGGACGAAATAGAAGACATAATCGAAAGCAGAGCGCTATATGTTAATAACAATGAGCAAAACAAAATTCCTGTTATTGAGGATGGCGGCAGTCATTATGTCAGTTGTGCAATGCCTATTATCAGCGAGGGAGATATTGTAGGATGCGTTGTTTCTCTCTTGGCAAGCGATGTGAGTACAGTGACTATTGCTAAAGATGTGGAAACAAAATTGATTCAAACAGCCGCCTCTTTTCTCGGTAAACAACTTGAAGCATAAAAAAAGCAGCAGAAATGAAAATTTCTGCTGCTTTATATTTTAGTCAATGTCTTCGACAACTTTTTCCGGTGGAGATAAAAGAGCTTCGGGAGAAGCGACAAGTTTTTTCAAAATCTTAAATGCCGATGCATAATAAAAACCGTCACAAATGCGCTCATCGGTAACAACTTTCAAATCCATCATCGATCTCTTTTCAACTGTTCCATCTTCGTTTTGAGAATTTACATGATATTTCTTACCGTAGGAAATAAACAACGGCAAATTACCAAAGTTGTACAAATGATGATATATGGGCGGAATGCCAAGAGATCCCATACTTGTAATGATAAGTGAGCCGTGGAACGGGCTGACATCAAGCAAAGACTTAGGAAGCCAACCGTGGTAATCCAAAGTAGTGAGCGTCCATACAACAAAGCGCAAGATTGGACCCGGCAATTTTACAAGAAAAGAAACAAGATTCTCAAAATCCGCATTTCCGTCCTCCGAAACAGCATCTTTCAAAACCTTATCAAACTTATTGTAAACATCAATCAAAGTATCGGTTGGTTCAAAACGCACTTTTATTGCTGTGTCAGGAGCGTCGGTGGACATTTCCCTCTTCACAGTCATATTAACCTCGATTGCATCACGGTGATAAATCTTTTGACCCGAACAGAAGCGGTTAAGACCGGGGCGTGTTGCAATCGTGCGCACATAGGCGGCAATAATTACATGCAAAATACTCATGCTCTTGTAACCTTGCTTACGAAGTTCTCGCATGAGTTTGTCAGCATCTGTAATATCAATGCTGTCAGAAAACATGTTCATTGCATCGTTTCTTTCCGGCATTATGTAGGGAATGGCATAGGACATAGGAGGTAAAGTACGAACCTTTCTTCCCTCTTTTCTATCTCCCCATCTACGACTTTTCTTCATATAATTACTCCGTATAAACTGTATATTTAAAGTTCTGCCACACCTGCGGCGTCGTGGAATGCGAATTTGTGTGATGCGCCTTCAATGGGCAAACCGTCCTCGCCCAAAGGCATTATGCAAATTTCTCCGGAAACTTGATAGCAAACTATAAGATTTTTTCCGTCTTTTGAAAGAACCATGTGACGGGGCTTTTCTCCATCGGTTGGCAAACGAAGTTTTTCATAGAGTTTTCCGTTTTCATCAACACCAAAGAAAACAAGGGATTCGCTGTACCGATTAGCACCGTAAACAGTTTTTTCATCGGGGGAAAGACAAATTGCCGAGCAATGGCTCTTGCCTACAAAGCCTTCAGGCAAAGTGGAAATTCTCTGCAATAATTTCTTTTCGGGCATTGAATATACCAAAACCTCGTTAGAAAGTTCGGTGATTACATACAAAATACTCTCATCTTTAGTGAAAACAGAGTGCCTTGGATGCTGATCCCTTTCTGTGTAGATACGATCCTTTTCAACCGGTACACCGTCCTTAATATCATAAAAATAGATGATATCAAGCCCAACATTATTTGCCATGAGGGTGTCTTCGGCTTTGTTCACGCTGACATAATGTACGCGTGAAACAAGCGAATCATCACCGGTTTCGTTTGCTTGGAACAAAGAACCGCTATTTACAAACTTTCCTTCTTCGTTAATTGTTGCATACAAAAGATGACCGCTGCCCCAGCATGCGCCAAATACCGTCTTATTTTTTTCAGAATAACAAATATGACACAAAAATCCGCCATCAAAACGGGCGCTGTCAACCAAGCGGTAGCCGTCGCCGTCCGCTACATAAGAATGAATATAGGCCTCATGCTCAACCTCGGTAGCGGCAAACATGCGCTTCCCCGAAACAATAACAAAACTCGGTGCCTCAATAGTATCGTGCCAGATAACATTTCCGTGTTCATCACACTTGATTATATTTTCTTGGCCCTTGTCACCGTAACCGGATATCAAAAGTTCCATATAATTTCTCCTGAATGATTTTTGTCTATTATAGCATAGTTGTTTCCATATTTCAACAATTTTTGTCTTAACTTGTTGAAATATAACATCGAAAGTATTATTATATTCAAAAAAAGGAGGGATGATAAAATGAATATTTTCAGCAAACGCCCTTTGCTTACTGCATTGTTTTCATTTGTGTTTTTTAGTATTTTAGTTACTGTAATTTCAAAAAATGCATCATATTGCTTAATGCTATCATTAGTTTTTGCGTTTTTTCTCCATTTATCTATTGCTGTGATTTTGCTTTTTACTAAAAGTAAATATTTTAAATTCTTTTCAACTGTTTCACTATGCCTCTTTTTCTCATCTGTAGCCGTTCTTTCTGCATATAATTTTTTCTTTGTAAAAGTAGAATCTGCAGAAAAATATAAAGACGAGAAAAATGTTGTTACAACTATCAAAGAATGCACATTTACCTCTTCGTATGCATGTACATATATCGCAAAAATAAAAAGTATTGACGGAATGGATGTTAATTTTTCTGCCGAAATAACTTCAACTCCGCCGGTAAATTTAGAAATTGGCGAAACAATTATGGCAGATATGTCATTTGCGCCTTTCACCACAACGGACTACGGATTTGATGCAAGAAAATCGAGAATGTCAAACGGTATTTTAGTCAGCGCCTCATTTGCAGAAGCAAAAATTATTGAAGCGACTTCTGACCTAAACACCATTATACTTTTTAACAAATTGCGCGATAAAGTTGATAGAATTATTGATAAGAATTTTGATAAATCAGCTGCAATTATAAAAGCACTTTTAATAGGCAAAACAGATGATGTGGATGCTAAAACAAGGGATAATTTTAAATCTCTTGGAATTAGTCACATTCTTTCAATCAGCGGTACACATTTTACGGTCTTGCTTGGCATGATTGCAGTTTTACTTTCGTTGTTTGGACTCAATAAAAAGGCAATATATGCCCTTTTAATACCGTTTGCGCTTTTTTATATCGGTTTATCGGGTTTTACTTTTTCTGTATGCCGCGCCGGAATTATGGCCCTACTTTCATATTGGAGTTTTTTGTGCGGCAGGCAAAGAGATTCATATACGGCGCTGTTTATCTCACTTGCTTTAATCCTACTGATTGCACCGTATTCCGTTCTCAGTATCAGCCTTTGGCTTTCTTTCACCGCAACTTTTACAATTTTAGTTATAGTCGATTTGTTTTCACCGTATCTCTCAATAAAAAAGAAAAGATGGTACAGAAAAATTTTTTACTATCTATTCATACACATTCTTATAACAGTTTCTGTTGTTTTTGCCACTCTACCAATCGTTTCAATATATTTTGGATATGTTTCAAAGATTGCACCGATTTCAAATGTTTTAATTGTACCTCTATTTGAAATTTTTCTATACATAATTCCATTTGCAGTTATCTTTTCACGATTTGGCTTTCTCTGTTTTGTCACAGACGAGTATGGCTCGTGGTTGCTTAAAATGATTGAAAAGATTTCAAATATAAACGGGCTAACGCTTGCAGTAAATCAAAGATTTGTAACTGTAATAGCAATAATATCCATTTCACTTACGCTAATATTGATTGCACTTCCTCTTAAAAAGAAATTCTTAATAGCGCTCCCAAGTGTGTTTGGCATAATTGCTATTTTAATCGGGCTTGTTTTGTTTTATGAAAATCGCAAGGAGGAAACTTTCGTTTCTTATTATACAACCGGAGTAAGTGACACTTTGATGATAACGGATTTTAACCGTACTGCATGTATCGATATTACTGCAGGTACTACCGCTTCAATGTACTACACTCAAGCAATGATTAAGGAGCATTATTCAACCGAACTCCATTCATATTTCTTTACACATTACCGCAAAGCACATATAAATGCTTTTGAAAAACTTGCTTCTCGCACAAAAATTAAACAAGCTTTCTTCCCTCCCGCTTCCGATGAAAAAAGTGAGGGATACCGAAACGAACTTGTTTATCTTGCAAAAAGTCACAACATTGAAGTTATCGAGTTCGAATACGGTGATGCTATCAAATTTGAGAATTGTGAAATTACCGTTCTCCAACCCGTTGTATTAAAGCGTTCATCTCACGAGGTTATTTCTGTATATGTATCAACCGAAAAAGATGATTTACTATACCTTGGCTCATCATTTTCGGAATGTGAGTTTGATTTTTCAGAATATGTCAGCGATGCTGAATACATCATTTTTGGACAACATTATCCGAAGATTAAATCCCGCTTTTCACTTGACACAACAGCCTCTTTGATTTACGGAGATAGTGATATATTTACGATGTCCGACATCGTTTCAAAAGGTATTGTGATGGAAAACGGTGACAAATATCACTTCTTGCTAAAATAATTTATAAAAAAAGTGATATTTTTACGCTTTTTACAATTGACATATACGATAAATTTTTGTATAATATTTTCAATCAAATCTATAAGGAGTCTATTATGTCTAAAATTGATTTTAACAATAAGATTATTCAAGACGGTGTTACTTTCGACGATGTTCTCTTGATCCCTGCCAAGAGCGAGGTTACTCCCGATGTGGTTAATCTCGGCACTCGTCTTACCAACAAGATTAAACTCAACATTCCGCTCATGAGCGCGGCAATGGATACCGTTACCGAGTCAGATATGGCAATCGCTATGGCTCGTGAAGGCGGTGTAGGTGTTATTCACAAGAATATGACCATTGCACAGCAGGCAGAAGAAGTTGATAAGGTTAAGAGAAATGAAAACGGCGTTATCTCCAACCCCTTCACTCTTGCTGAAAACAACTTCGTATATGAGGCTGACGATCTCATGCACAAGTTCCGCATCTCCGGTGTTCCGATTTGCGATGAAAACGGTTTTCTTGTTGGTATTATCACAAACCGTGATATGCGTTTCCTTGATGACTACAATGTTAAAATCGGCGATGTTATGACAAGGGACAACCTTGTTACTGCTCCCAAGGGCACAACTCTTGAGCAGGCACAGGAAATTCTCCGTCAACACAAGATTGAAAAGCTCCCCCTTATTGATGAAGGTGGCAAGCTTTGCGGACTTATTACCATTAAAGACATTCTCAAGACTCTCAAATATCCCAATTCTGCAAAAGATAACCGCGGTAGACTTCTCTGTGGTGCGGCTATCGGCGTAACCAAGGATGTTCTTGACCGCGCAGGCGCTCTTCTTGAAGCCAACGCTGACTTCCTCGTACTCGACTCCGCTCACGGTCATTCCAAGGGCATTATCGAATGTGTTGCAAAGGTCAAGTATGCTTTCCCTGAAGCGCAGATTGTTGCAGGTAATATTGCAACTGCAGAGGCGGCACGCGACCTTATCAAAGCCGGTGCAGATGCTGTTAAGGTTGGTATTGGCCCCGGTTCCATTTGTACAACTCGTGTTGTTTCCGGTATCGGTGTTCCCCAGATTACCGCTATTATGAATGCGGCTTCCGTTGCCGCTGAAATGAACATCCCCGTTATCGGTGACGGTGGTGTTAAGTACAGTGGCGATATCGTTAAGGCGATTGCCGCAGGTGCTGATGTTATCATGGTTGGTTCCCTTCTTGCGGGATGTGAAGAAAGCCCCGGAGAAAGCGAAATTTATCAGGGCCGTCAGTTCAAGGTTTACCGCGGCATGGGCTCCCTTGCTGCTATGGAAAAAGGTTCCAAGGACAGATACTTCCAGACCGGCACCAAGAAGCTCGTTCCCGAAGGCGTTGAAGGACGCGTTCCTTACAAGGGACCCGTTTCCGATACTGTATATCAGCTCATGGGCGGTCTTCGTTCAGGTATGGGTTACTGCGGTACTCCCACTATTGAAGATCTCAAAGTTAACGGCAAGTTTACAAAGATTAGTGCCGCCGGTCTTCGCGAATCGCATCCTCACGATATCAACATCACTAAAGAAGCTCCCAACTACAGCGTTCAGTCGTAATTACAAAGCCCGCTTTTTCAAGCGGGCTTTAATTTTTCTCTTGTAATTTCACAAAAAAGTGATATAATTATTATTTAGTAAGAAATTAAGAAAGAAGATAATAAAATGACAAAAATTGATATTATTTCAGGATTTCTCGGCGCAGGAAAAACAACACTTATTAAAAAACTCCTTTCCGAAGCCCTTGTCGGAGAAAAAGTAGTTCTCATCGAAAATGAGTTTGGTGAAATTGGTATTGACGGCGGCTTTCTCAAGGACAGCGGCATTCAAATTACCGAGATGAACTCGGGTTGCATTTGTTGTAGTCTTGTTGGTGACTTTGAAAAATCACTTTCCGAGGTTCTTGACAAATTCACACCCGACCGTATTGTTATTGAACCGTCCGGAGTTGGCAAACTCAGCGATATTATTAGTGCGGTAGAAAAACTCAATCGCGATGATATCTCACTCAATAGCTTTTCTACAGTTGTCGATGCAAAAAAATGCAAGATCTACCTTAAAAACTTTGGCGAATTTTTCTGCAACCAAGTTGAAAACGCCCGTGCTATAATTCTTAGCCGTTCGCAGGATGCAAGCGAAGAAAAACTTGCCGAAACCATTGAACTTATCAGAGGAATTAACGGCGAGGCTAATATTATCACCACACCTTGGGATTCGCTCGATGGAAAACAAATTCTCCATGCTATGGAAACCGCCAAACTCCTTTCCAAAGAGATTGAAGAGGAGGCACATAAGGCGCACCACCATCATCACCATGACGAAGAATGCCATTGTCATGAACATGAACATCATCACCACCACGATGATGAGTGTCACTGTCACGAGCATGAGCACCATCACCACCACGATGATGAGTGTCACTGTCACGAGCACGAGCACCATCATCACCATGATGAAGAGTGTCACTGTCACGAGCACGAGCACCATCATCACCATGATGAAGAATGTCACTGTCACGAACATGAGCACCATCACCATCACGATGGCGAATGTTGCTGTCACGAACACGGACATCATCATCACCACCACGATGCCGATGAAGTATTTGCATCTGTTGGATTTGAAACAATAAAAAAATATACTGCCGAAGAAATTACCAATATCCTCAAAGCTCTTGAAGATGAGGAAACTTACGGTATCATTCTTCGTTCTAAGGGCATTGTTGCATCAAATGACGGGTGGATTCACTTTGACTATGTCCCCGGCGAAGGAGATGTTCGCATGGGTGGCGCAGAAACAATCGGCAAAATTTGCGTTATAGGTTCAAATATTAGTGAGGATAAAATTAAGGAATTATTTAGAATATAATGAGAACTGAAGAAGTAAAAGTTTATTTATTTACCGGTTTTTTGGAATCCGGTAAAACAAAATTTATCAAAGAAACTTTGCAAGACAGACGCTTTAATGACGGCGAACCCACTCTTCTGCTCCTTTGCGAAGAAGGCGAAGAAGAATATGAGGTTAATGCGCCATACATGGAGTGTGTGAGTGTTGTTACTCTTGAAGATGAAAGTGAATTCAACGAGGCTAATTTAATGCGCCTTGCCGCAAAAGCAAAGGCTAAAAAGGTGATTGTTGAATACAATGGCATGTGGCTCCTCAATGACTTCTATGAAAAGATTCCGGAAGATTGGGTTATATATCAGGAAATGATGTTTGCAGATGTAAACACATTCACAAATTATAATGCAAATATGAGAAGTCTTGTGTATGACAAAATCAGTAGCGCTGAACTTGTAATTTTTAATCGCTGCGAAAAAGGCTTTGACAAAATGCCCATCCACAAAATTGTTCGCGCAATCAGCCGCCGCGTTGATATTGCGTATGAATATACAGACGGCCTTGCGGAGTACGATGATATTGTCGATCCGCTTCCCTTTGATATCAACGCTGATGTAATCAAAATTGCTGATAGAGATTATGCACTTTGGTATCGCGATACTTCCGAAGAAATGGAAAAATACGATGGAAAAGTCGTTTCCTTTAAAGCGCTTGTTGCTATAGGCAAAGAATTTGCCGACGATACATTTGTCGGAGGCAGACGACTTATGAGTTGTTGCGCTGATGACTTGATTTTTGCAGGATTTGCATGTAAAACAAGCAAGCGGAATGAACTCAAAAACGGAGATTGGGTAAATGTTGTCGGAAAAATCGAGATTAGATTTAACAATCTCTACGGCAGAAAAGGTCCCGTTATTCATGTTACTTCTCTCGAAAAAACAACTGCTCCCGACGAGCCGGTTGCTACATTTTATTAAAATAAATAAAGGCAAGCTTTTGCTTGCCTTTTTTATTTTAATTAGTTGCTCAAAAACGCCGAAAGTTCACTAACACTTTCAACGATATATTTGGCACCTGCTTTTTCAAGTTCTTCTCTTGAACCATATCCGTAAAGAACGCCAACACATTCAATTTTGCATTCTCCCGATCCAAGTACATCATATTTTCTGTCACCGACCATAATGCATTTTGAAACATCACTAATTTCAAGACTCTCAAGAGCATATTTAATTACATCCGTTTTTGAGTCACGCGTTCCCTCAAGCGTACTACCGCCGACAAAGTAAAAATACTTGTCAAGGTCAAAGTAGGTCAATATTCTTTTTGCATAAACTTCAGGTTTAGAGGTAGCAAGAACAAGTTTATACCCTTTTTTCTGCAGATTATCAAGCATCTCTTTTACACCGTCATAAACGGAGTTTTCAAATATGCCCTTGTCTTTATAATATTCTCTGTAAAAAGCAAGCCCCTGCTCTGCGTTTTCTCTTTGTATTCCGAACACTTGCATTAACATATCCACAATAGGAGGACCGATAAATTGATGCAAATTCTCTCTGTTTTCATAGGTTAAACCCATTTTTTCGAGGGCGTAAATCAATGAATTGATAATGCCCGCAGATGAATCGGTAATTGTACCGTCAAGATCAAATAATATAAATTCTTTTTTCATCAATACTTCCAAAGTTTCTTTCTGTCGACAAATACTTTAAGAACAATTGCGCAAACCAAACCAACTACACCTTGCAAAAGATTGGGAACTATTCCAAGCGCCGCTGTGCCAAAGCCATAGAGGAATGACTCATATAAAAGGTAACCCGATGCCATAACAATCTCTGCAACAATGCCGCTTATAAGTACTGCAACGGTTCCATGCTTTTTGGAAATAAAATATACAAGCAAGGCCATTAAAGCTTTAATAACAAAAGTGGCGGGGACATAAACGGCATATCCCGCAAACAAATCAGCAAGTGCTGAGCCAACTCCGGCTGCAAAAGGACCGTATACAGGACCGAGCAACCAGCCGCATAAAAGAACAACCGCATCGCCAAGATTGAAATATCCGCCTATTCCGTTAGGAATTTGAATAACCATTGTGGCAACACAAGCGAAAGAGGCGAGCAATGCCGCAACAACAAGTTTTCTTACATCAATTTTTTTCATATTGTACCTCCGAAAAATCAATATATTCAAGTGGAAATTCACCTAAATTATTCTTTTTGTCATAAATTGCATATACAACCTTTTGTGCGCTATAAAGGACGGCTATATTCCGTCTTTTGTTTATACTTGAGTTTTGATTTAAAAGTTTTTTAGCAAGCGGAATACGGGCATCAGCGCGATACAACTCCTTGGGGAGTCCTTTTGAAGAGTTGGTCGCAAGTCTGTCACAAACCATTGCGTCGCGTATTTCCTCGGCATTGGACGGAAACTTGGCACACAAAAACAAATACAGCGCATTTGTCATATCATTGAGCGAATGATTGTCAAAAATAACATTTCCGCACTCTAAGAAAAAGGCGTATGCATTTTCAAACAATCGAACGCAAAGTGAAAGAGTTCTTTTAAATCTACCACTATTGTGCAAGCGGTCAAGCGCGCTTTCCGCAATTTTTAGTTTTTGTATTTCCGCTTTAGAAATCCATGGGGTTTCATAAACCTCATACGGAGGCTCAGATGAAAAAGCAAAGCCGTATTCCTTTGCACGATCCTCAAGTTCTGTACCGTGCAAAATCTTTAAAAAACCAAGCTGCAACATATTAGCACCAAGATTGTACGCTTGGTTAAAGCTATTTATAAAGTTATCATAGTTTTCATAAGGCAAACCTGCAATAAGGTCTGTATGTATATGAGCGTTTCCCATTTCCACAAGGCGTTTTATCCGATTTTTAAGGATTTCGCTTTCGGTACTTCGATGAATCGCATCAATTGTTGGCGAAAAAAAACTTTGTATACCAATTTCAAATTGAAAAAGGCCAGGGTGTGCTGAAGCCAGCAAATTTATTGTTTCATCGTCAATCAAATCTCCGGAAAGTTCAAAATGAAAACAAACATCACGGGGAAACGAAACGCCGGAATTTTCAATCAAAAAAGAAAATACCTCGCGCGCACGGCGGCGATCCGCATTAAAAGTACGGTCAACAAATTTGATAGTCTTTGAACCGCTGTTTGCAAGTCGAACAATATTTTCTCTTACATATTCCAAATCAAAAAAGCGCATACCTTCACATCTGCCGGAAAGACAGTATGCGCAAGAATACGGGCAACCACGACTGCTTTCAAAATATGCAATCCTATTATTAAGATTTTTAAAATACTCATTTGTATACGGTGTTTTGGGAGTTCCAACGCCAACATAAGGGTTGGCAATCTCACTACTACTTGAAACGCCGATGAGTTTTACATCTTCATTCAAAATCAGTTTTCTGCATAAAAGATTGAACGGTACTTCCCCTTCTCCGCAGATAACATAATCTACGCCTGAGCAAGCAAGAACATCACCGCTGTTATAAGAAACTTCCGGGCCACCTAAAATTATCTTCAAATTTGGTAATTTTTCTTTAACCCCTTCAATCAAAGCATAGGTGTATTTAACATTCCAAATATAAACACTTATTGCAAGAACAGAAGGGCTGTGAGCTGATACATCTTCGATTACTTTGTTAATATCCTCGTTAACTGTGTGTTCCAAAACAACCGAAGAAACCGAAAGATCAGAAATTGCACTTTTAAGGTACCAGGGCGCAAGAGAAGAATGTATGTACTTACTGTTTACTGCTAAAATCACAACATCCATTTTCTCACCCCTTTTCTCCTTATAGTATCACAGTAAAAAGAAAAAATCAATAAATTTTGAATGATAATAAAAAAGAAATGACCTCTGATTGCTTTATCTCTAACGCAACCAGAGGTCATTTCGCTTCACTCTTGATATCTAACATCATTTTATCCTCTCTTTCTTAAGATGCCTTTTGCACACATTCGATTTGGATTCTTCTTCTTAACTCCTGTAAATGTACATATTTTTTAATGCTGCAAAAGGTTGAAAGTCTTTTCTTCTCTCTAAAAAACTTCAAAGAACCAACCCTCTATATATAATCCCCCACTACACTAATCACACTATTATCACCATGAACCACCGTAATCTGGGTTGCTTCAAAGTCGGATTTGAAAGAAGTTTTTTTTACTTGTACATCGGTCTGTACCTCCCTTTCTTCACTTATAGTGTAGCATAGTTATATCCGATTTTCAATTGACAATTTTGGAGAAAATGGACCTCCTGTTTTGTTGAATGCGGAGAAAATACCAAAAAGGTATTTTCATCAAAGAAATTTTATGTTATAATGGTTATGTTATGATGTTATTTTGGCAAGCCTTTATGGCTTGTTTTATTTGTTTTGGGAGATTTTATGAAAAAGGCACTTGTTATAACCGGCGGTTATATAAATTTTAATAAAATAAATATAAATTTTTCGCTTTTTGATATAATTATAGCCGCAGACAGCGGATATGTTAGTGCAGACAAACTCGGCATAAAAGCCAACATCTTCGTCGGCGACTTTGATTCTGCAAAAAAGCCGTGTACAACCGCAGAACTAATTACTTTACCTAAAGAAAAAGATGACTCCGATACAATGTACGCCTGCAAACTTGCTACCGAGCGCGGGGCTAACGAGATTTTGATTATTGGCGGTACCGGCGGCAGAGCTGACCATTTTTTATCAAATGTTTTTTTGCTTGAAACTTTTAAAGATAAAGATATATCCGTAACGCTTCTTGACGGTGAAAACAAAATTTCTGTTTTAAAAGACGAATCTGTAACACTTGTAAAAGAAAACAAATATTTTTCGCTTTTTCCACTCACGGATTGTATTGTTACGCTTTCCGGTTGCAAATATCCACTTAAAGATTTTAAATTAAATCGCGAAAACCCTTCATTTGCGCTAAGCAACGAGATAACTGACAATTATGCAACCGTAACTGTTTGTGGCAAAGCGATTTTCTGTCAATCGAATTAGTAAATTTAAAAACCGAGTCAATAAAATTGACTCGGTTTTTTCTATTTTTCCTCTAAAACATTATAGAGCATTTGAACAGTCTGTGCTCGAGTTAATATAGCCGAAGGAAGAATCTTACCGTCGCTGTCACCGTTGAAGACGCCGGCACTTGTTAAGGCGTTTACCGCTGTTTTTGCCCATACAGGAATCGCCCCCTCGTCTGCGAAGGCAGAAACGTACTCAACTTCTTCAATACCGAGAATATTGTTTAACACCACAGCCGCCTCTGATTTTGTAATAGTTTCTTTAGGAGAAAAGCACATCAAACCGTCAACTTCTTTGCCGCTGATATATCCCAATCGCTGTGCTGTTGCAACATAGGGACGATACTTTACATCAATTGTTCCGTTATCGGCAAAAGATGTGTTTGAATCAGTTAAAGTGCTAACACCGAGTGCTTTCATTGTCATTGCAACAAATTCTTCTCGACTAATACTGTCATCGGGGCAAAACACCATACCATCCTGATATTTTACAACTTCAATTGCACCTTTTTCGTAAAGGGAAATTGCCGCATTCTCGCACCAATGACCTTTTGCATCTGCAAATGTTACAGAAGATTTTTCAACA
>JAZQWE010000085.1:0-1679 GCA_045632225.1 Eubacteriales bacterium
ATATTTCTATCATGTAAATAGAAAATACAGATTTGCATTTTTTACAAAATTTCAGTTGACAAGTAAAATAAAAATATATATAATGTACTAAGTACAGGGAAAAGTATGCAAAGGAGAATGAAAATGAAAATCAAAGAAGGATATATTGTCAGAAAAATCGGCACAAAATACTACGCAGTTTCAGCAGCACGCGCGGCTGAAGGCGGCGGAATGATTGCTCTTAACGAAACCGGTGCTTTCATTTGGGACCTCCTTAAAGAAGAAACCACTACAGAAGCAGTTGCAAAGGCACTTGCAGACAAGTACGAAATCGATGTTGAAACCGCAACCCGCGACACCGAAGCATACATTAACATGCTTAAGGAGACCGGCGCACTTGCGTGACTTTGTTGATTTAAACCAACTTTACCCCCTGATAAAGGAAGTTATCGAAAGCGGCGGCACATTCCCCATTTTTCCGCGCGGAATAAGCATGCTCCCCCTTATCAAAGAGGGCGAGGATGAGGTTGTGCTCGGCGCGGTTGACAAAATAAATATCGGTGATGTGCTTTTCTATCAAAGAGAAAACGGCGATTTTGTCTTGCACAGACTTATCAATATTCACCGCGGCACACTCATCATGTGCGGCGATAATCAAAGGGCGCTTGAGCGCGGCATAAAACCCCAGCAGGTTTTGGCCAAAATGGTTGGCTACTGTAAAAAAGGACAGTTCCACTCGGTAGACGAGCCCGAATACATTAAATATTCAAAGGGCAAAGTAAAGCGTTTCCCTTTCTACCGCAAAAACACCGACATTTATGACTTTTTAAGAAAATGCAAACGAATAATTAAAAAAAGTTGAACGAAAGTTCAACTTTTTTTAATTCTGAACAAAAGTCGGCAAAGTGCTTTGCCGTTAAACGGTATCAGCGGGAAAAGATACGAGCGGCGGCGATTTACATTTGCATTTGTGGCAATCAGCAAAATCACAAGCAAAAAGCCGCCCACAAAGCCAAATACACCAAATGCCGCCGTTGTCACAAGCAAAAGCATACGCATAAACTTTACCGCATAGCCAAGTTCATAACTCGCCTGCGTAAAATTTGCAATAGCAACAAACGCCATATACAAAATAACCTCGGGGATAAGCCAACCGATGTTCACCGCAAAATCGCCGAGAATAAGACCGCCGACAACGCTTAGCGAGTTTGTAAGCATGCTCGGCGTGTTCATTGAGGCAAGTTTAAGCCCGTCAATAACAAACTCAACCAAAATAAGTTGCACAAAAAGCGGCAATGCCCCAAAATCGTCTGGCACTGTAAAAAGCAACCACTTTGGCACATATTGCGCGTTTGTGACAAGCAAGTACCAAAGCGGCACCAAAAACAGCGTCAGCCAAAAAATTGTATGCCGCACAATGCGAAGGTATGTGCCCGTTAGCGGCGGGAAATAATAGTCGCCCGTTTCTTGCAGAAAGTCAAAAATCGATGTGGGCAAAATCATTGCATCGGGCGAAGTATCGCACAGAATAAGCACGCTACCCTCCATTATCTGCGCCGCCGCGGTATCAGGGCGCTCGGTATAGCGGATTTTTGGGAACGGATTGTACCATTTTTGTTTTATCAAGCATTCTGCAAGGCTTTCATGCCCCATTGGCAATGCATCGGTTTTAATGCTGTCAAGTTTACTTTCAAGCCATT
>JAZQWE010000086.1:0-10560 GCA_045632225.1 Eubacteriales bacterium
TGCAAGGAACTCGGCGTAAATGTTGTTCTCTCCGATGTATGGGCAAAGGGCGGCGAAGGCGGCATGGAACTCGCAAACGAAGTTGTTCGTCTTTGCGAACAGCCAAACGATTTCTCCTTTGCTTATGAACTTGACGGCACAATCGAAGATAAAATCGAAGCTGTTGTTAAACGCATTTACGGCGGTGATGGCATAAATGTTCTTCCTGCGGCTAAAAAGCAGATTGACGCACTCACAGCCCTTGGCTATGACAAACTCCCCGTTTGCATGGCAAAGACACAGTATTCATTCTCCGATGACCCGACAAAACTCGGCGCTCCAAGCGGCTTTACTGTTACAATCAAGAATGTAAAGATTTCGGCAGGCGCAGGCTTTATCGTTGTTCTTACCGGTGACATCATGACAATGCCCGGTCTTCCCAAACTCCCCGCGGCTGAAAAAATTGATGTTGACGAGGACGGTAAGATTACCGGTTTGTTCTAAACTTTATAACATAAAAAACTCCTACGGATTTACCGTAGGAGTTTTACTTTAGATGCATTTGAGCATCTGTATAATTTCAACCAAAGTTACTTCTCTTGATCCGGCGTTAACCAAATCCTTGACTACTATAAGCAAATCAAGCACGCTAAAGTCGCCGTCGCCGTTTACATCCTTAAAACGGAGATTATTGCGTGCTATCGCGCTTACGGTGGCCATGCTCAAAGTACCTTCTCGCGTTGTAGCCATAACATAGTATGTATGCTCGCCGGGGGTCGCCTCGCTGTCAACACACTTTACAACATCCTTGCCGCCGTAAATGAGTTTTCCGTTTTCGCTATCGCGTCTTACGATATATGTGCCGGCACCTTCAACGGGAGCAAACTTAATTGTAACACCCTCGTTGATATCGCTGTATGCCGTTGCCTTGATAGCATTAAAGCCGCCTATCTTTTCCAAAATAGGTGTGCTGTTTGCATTTACGGTATAAACAGTGTCAATGGGGGCGGGATTGCCGCTACCGTTACCGATGCTAACGCCGTCTGCAGTTACATAAATAGGCTCGATATGTGAAAATCTCTTTGAAGAAGTATCAACGCCAATGTAACCGTGATATGCAACCCACATTTGTCCGTCACGGTCGGTAAAATACGAACCGTGTCCACAACCGTTAACACTTGTTTCGGTAAGTGTTTCCACTCTTTGGAGTACGGGGGTGGGATTTTTCACCCAACTTGCTTTATCAAGCGGATTGTCGCCAACAAGTTTGAGGTAACCAAGCGCGTACCATGTTGTCCAGTATCCGCTACCGGTGTACATGAGATAAACCTCGCCGGTGGGGGCATATACAGCCGAAGCACCCTCTACAACCTGAGGCCACCATGTCATTTCACCGTTATCATTTTTACCATACCAATAACCGTGCTTTTCCCAATCGTAATCGGGGCGGCAAATTTCAACGGGAGTGCCCGTGATATTCCACGGTGTTTCAAACTCGGTAATATTTACTGTCTGATGGAACTCGGATGTACCTCTTCCCTTTTCACTAATGAAAGTAAGATATACCTTGCCGCCAATGCGAATAGGAGAAGAGCCGCCGCAAAGTTCATCCTCATTGTATCCGCCGTTTTTAAATGTCATTTTTCGAAGAACATTTGCTTCTCCGGTAACGGGGTCGCCCCATCTGCCAAGAAGATTGTCACCGTCAAGACATTTTACAACATACTGACGCTGATTTGACGCAACGGTGCCCTCGGCATCCTTTTCCTTTGCGCCAATAAACATATACCATCCTGCATTTTCTTCACCGATTTCATCCGCTGAAAAATAATGAATTTCGGGCGACCAAAGGTCAGTATAGTTTTCGGGAATAAGGATTTTGGTTGCGTTTACATCCTTGATGTCGGCAATATTTCTAACTTTGATAAGTGAGATGCTTGTAGATCCGGTAGCGGTATAGTAATAGTAGCCGTCATAGTAGAACATAAACGGGTCGGCATTGTTGCGGCGGAGATAATTGGTAAAGCTTATCTCTCCGCTTTCTGCCGCGATAATATCAACATCACCGCTATATGCAAGTGACGAGGTAATATTGCCCGCAAGTCCCACGCCGCCGTCTATTTCATGAAGGTGCTGATACTCTCCGCCGTTTAAAAGAATATCAAAGTTGCAATTGTATGCGCCAAGGCCGGTGGAAGAAAGCGCGATGCTTTCATAGAAAGTGCCACCGTTAACCGTAAGAGTTGCCTTACCGCTATACACATCACTATCGGAGCGATGTGCGGTGAGGTATACACCGTCATAGAATACGCCGCCGTTGATAACTGCATTGATGTCGCCGTTGTGAGAGCACTCACCCGATGCTGTAGCGCTTGAAAGTACAACATTTTCTTTAAATGTACCGCCGTTAATTGTGATGTTTACATTGTAGTTAACATTACCCGTTTTTGTCGCACCGCCGCGAACTCTCTGCCATGTGCCGCTGTTGATAACAACATTGCCGGTTTTGTTTTTATATGTCGTACTTGAGCCACCAATAAGAGAAAGATATGTATCGCAATTGGCAGAATGGTCGCAAACAACCCCCTCACCGATAGTGATTGCATGTGCTCTGCCCAAAATGCCCTTATAAGAAGAGGAGCAACGAAGAGTTATTCGGTTAAACTCGGTGTCGCCGGTGAGAACATAGTTTGCAAACAAATCAAGAACTGCGCCTTTTGTCTTTGCATAGTCGGTTTTGCCGTATTTTGATGTTACGGTTACTTTACCGCTATGCGCAGGCTCAACAAACTGTTCTGACACAGTACAAACACCGCATACTACAACAGTACCGCCGTCAGTACCGAGCGCATTGAACGCTTCTGTAAGCGTGCCGAAAGGAGCATTGGCGCCCGAGCCGTCACCCGTGCCGCCGTCTGCAACATATACAACGCCCGCCGCGAATGTGCAAACACACAAAATCACAGCAAAAAGCGCCGCAAACAAACCAAATTTTAAGGATTTAAAATTATACATATTCTTTCTCCCAACTGGCATTTTTATATTATTATAACATGGAAATTTATGCTTATCAATGCAAAATTTTATTTTACAAAAGAAAAATCCCAAGCAAAATCAAACACTTTTGCTTGGGATTTGTTTAAAATATGCACTTGAACTGTTTAAGCACATCCAAAATTGATGCGTCAATTTCTTTGTTTAAAATACTCTTGAGCAAAATCAAAGAATCAACAACTCCAATTTCACCGTCACCGTTCATGTCGCCGTAAACAAGTCCGTTATAGTTAACAACGCGAGTAGTATTTACTGCAATATCCACCATGCTTCCGGTCAAAGTTCTTTGTCTTGCCTCCACCTTGTAGATATGAGCGCCGGTCGGAGAATCAACATCATGATACTCAAGTTCACCGGTTGTGCTTCCAACTCGTACACCGTCACGGAAAACTCTGTACATTGTGGCTCCTTCAACGGGGGTAAACGAAATTCTCACGCCCACATCAGCCATTTCAGCATAGACATGAACAGACTTGAAGCCGCTCATTTTTTCAGCAAGTGACATGGGGTTTACGGCCGCTTGATAAGTCTTGGTTTCGGGAGCGGCAATCCCGCTACCGTCACCGATAACAACGCCTGCCGCAGTCGCGCTGTAAGGCTCTACCATTGCGTGGCGAGTGCGAGTTGTGTCGCTGTCAAGGTAGGCATTGTAACATACCCATCCCTGACCTGCTGTATCGGTTACATAAGATGCAGAACCCGTGCCTCTAACGCCGTTGCCCTGAGAAAGAATCGGCGTGGACTTCTTTTCCCAATTGCTCTTGAGCATTGGGTCACCGCCAAGGTATTTAAGCTGACCAAGGCAATAAGCATCTCTTGTATAGTTTGAACCGGAGTACACAAGGAATACCGAGCCATCATCACCGTAAACCGGAGTTGCCGCCTCAACAACCTTGGGTGCCCAAAGTCCGTTTGAAAGAATGCCGTATCCAACCATTTCCCAATCGTATTCAGGAACACAGATAACGCTTGATTCGCCCTCAAATGTCCACGGATTTGTCATAGGCAAAATGTTAATTGTCTGATGAAAATCAGAGGTGTATCTTCCCTCTTCGGTAACATAAATCGTATACACTTTACCGTCAATGCGAACATCACCCTGGCCAGCTGCCCAAACATCGTCAAATCCGGCAATACCCGGTGCGCTTACGCGCTGTGGATCATTTACCACGCCGGTAATGGGATTCCCCCAAGTGCCAAGAAGATTATCGCCGTCAAGACATTTAAGTACATACATGCGATGTCCTACATCAGAAGTGTCTGTTTCGTCCTCGCCACCAAAATAGAGATACCAACCGCCGTTGCCCACGCCCACTTCTTCATCGGTATAATGAATAATTGTGGGGGACCATGTACTGTTTGACCACGGTTTACCCTCCTCAGGGGTATAAATAGTTGTTCCGCTATAATACATAAGATCGCCGATATTCCTTGCGCGAGTGAGTTTTACAGCCGCTGAACCTGTTGTGGAAGTGTAGTAATAGTAACCGTCATGATAGAAAAGCCACGGGTCGGCTCCGTCATTGCGAATCGGGTTTTGAAGAGTGTATGTACCGGTTTCTTTAGCGGTAAAATCAACCGCGCCCGCAAGTGAAGAAGTCATTGTACCTCTAAGATTTGCAGGGCCCACAAATTCGGTAAGATGTGCAAACTCGCCACCGTTGATTGTTACATTAAAACTGCCGCTATAAGAGCCAATATCGGTTGCGGACACACCAAGTTTTGAGTAGAACACGCCATCGTTGATGGTGATATTTATATTTGAGTTTAAAGTGTCCCCTTCTGCAAGTGATGCCGCCACAAGTCCTTGGCGAAATGTACCGCCATTGATTACTGCGGTTATATCACCGTCATGCGAGCCGCTACCGTCTGTGGGGCGGGACGAACCGAGAATTACGGTTTCTACAAAAGTACCGCCGTTAAAAACCATATCCACGGTATAGTTAGTCGAGCCACCCGTGCCCGGACCGCCGCGAACTCTCTGCCATGTGCCGCTGTTTATGGTTATTGTTGAACTTTGAGAGTTTTGCGCTTTGTAAAGTCCGCCGATAATTGAGGGGTACTGTGCATTATCATTTTTCTCGCAAACGATACCGTTGCCAAAAACAGCAACCTGATTGTACACATAGATGATAGGATAACTTGCGGCGCCCGTTAATGTAATGTCACAAAACTCGGTTTCGCCACCGAGATACATAGAAGATGCAAAAATAAGTTCTGCATCATTTTTTTGGCGATAATCGACACCGCCGAAAACACTTGTAATTGTAATTTTGCCGTTGTGAGCGATTTTATTAAACACGGATGAAATAGTATAATCGCCGCAAACAACTACAGTACCGCCGTTTGTAAGCGCATTATATGCATCGGCAAGGCTTGAACTTGCAAGTGCGGCACTTGAACCGTTACCCGTGCCGCCGTCTGCAACATAAAACACCTCACTGTCTGCCGCAAAAGCAGATACAGCAAAGATAAGAATTAGCAATAAAACCGTTAATACTTTTTTCACAAGACACCTCTTATTTTACGCTCTTGCATCTTTCATTGCAATGCGAGTAAAGATTACGCACGCTTCGCTGCGCTTGATTGAGTCTGTGGGTCTGTAGTTGCCCGTATTTGCGTCGCCGCCGACAATGCCCGCCTGATAAAGTTTCATTACCGCGCTGTAGCATGCCATATCGCTTGTTACATCTGGGTTTGAGCCGCTCTTTTTAGGCGCGTATTCGCTATCGGGGAGAATGTTTGCAAATACAATTGCCATGTCGCCACGGGTAATGTTGGCATTTACATCGGCAAACTGATTTTCCTTGATAATGCCGTTTTGAGTGCAGTATTCAACATAGGGAATGTACCATGCTTCACCTGCGTTTGCCGCACGAACACTCTTGCCATTGTAAATTGTGTGGATATTTGCCGCCGCGGTAAGTGCCTGCGCCACGGTAAATGTACTGTCGGGCGAGAACTTTGTCTGCGATGTACCGTTTGCAAGCGAAAGTTCGTATGCATTCTTTACATAGGGGGCAAACCAATGCGCATCCGTTACATCGCTAAAGCGACCGTCATATTCTCTTGACTTTACAAATACGCTTCCCTTTGCATTCATACTGTCAAATCCTACAATACGCTTTGCAAGGGGACGGGGATTTACATCCACAGTATAAACGGTTTCAATGGGGGCGGGGTGTCCGTTACCGTCTGCGATAACAACTCCGTTTTTATCAGCAAAATAAGGCTCAACAAACGCAAAGCGTCCGCTTGCTGTATCCTTGCCGATATATGCATGATAGCATACCCATCCCTGGCCGCTTGTATCCGTTACATAAGAAGCGTGTCCGCAACCGTTGATTGAATCAGATTTGTAGAGAATCGGCTCGGACTTTTTCTCCCAAGATGTAATTTCAAGCGGGTCACCGCCAATGTATTTAAGTTGTGCAAGATTGTAATGCACGGTCCAATATCCGCTACCCGAGTAGATAATATAAATACTGCCATCCTCGCCGTAAACAGCGGTGGAGCCTTCAACTACCATGGGGTAAGACACGCCTGTACTTGGATTATAAGCATATCCGCCCTTTTCCCAATCGTATTCGGAATAGCAAATGACCTTTGACTGACCTACAATTGTCCAAGGGTTGGTCATTTCTACAATATTGATGGTTTGATGCATGTCGGGTGTTTGACGGCCATCTTCGGTGATGTAAAGCATATAGAGTTTACCGTTAATGCGGATTTCGCTCATGCCCGCCGCCCATGTATTATCAAATTCAGGAATTTCCTTTGCCTCAACGCGCTGTGGAACATTGACCTCGCCGGTGATGGGATTGCCCCATCTGCCAAGAAGGTTATCGCCGTCAAGACATTTTACAACATACATGCGATGATGGACATTTTCACCATTATCGCATGCAAGGAAAAGGTACCATCCTCCATTGCCCTCTCCGATTTCTTCGTCGGTGTAATAATGGATTTCAGGCGACCAGAGGTTCTTTGACCATTCGTGGCCGTCCTCGGGGTCATAGATGGTTACATACTCTGCATATTTAAGGTCACCGATATTTGCCGCTTTGGCAAAACCAACCGAAGAGCCTCCCGTTGCGGTGTAGTAATAGTAGCCGTCACAGTAGAAAAGCCACGGGTCTGCGCCATTTGTGCGGATGGGATTTGTAAAAGAATAGGTGCCTGTCATTTCGGCGTTAATGTCAATTGCATCTGAAATGTTAACGGTGCTTGTCATAGTACCAATGCCGTTTGTGCCTTGCATTTCAACAAGATGTGCAAAGTAGCCGCCGTTTACGGTAACATTGAACGAACCGTCATAGGTGCCGTGGTACTCACCTTTTGAAAGTTTTGCCGCGGCGATATTTCCGTAAAATGTACCTCCGTTTATGGTAAGAGTTACATCGGAGCTAAAATAATGCTCTGCCTTTGTGAGAGTTGCCGCATAGATACCTCTTTGGAATACGCCGCCGTTTACGGTTACATTGATTGCGCCCTCATGCGAAGAAGACGAGCCGAGAGTTAACTGTTCAATAAATCTGCCACCGTTTACGGTGATATTTACTTTGAGATTTTTATTGTTGTTTGCCGCCGAACCGCCGCGAACTCTCTGCCATGTGCCGCTGTCGACAGTAATATCCGTTACCTTATCCGTAGCGGTGGACTGTGCCGCGCCCATTACTGACATGTATGTTCCGGAGGCTTCGTCGGAATAAGATGTAATATTTTCGCCAAGCACAAGTTTGTGACAGTTTGCATAAATGCTCTTGTAACTTGCATTGCTCTTGATGGTGATGTTATTAAACTCGGTTTCGCCACCACAATAGAAATTGTTCGCAAACACCATCTTGGCGCCGTTTAACTTTTGATAGTCAACACCGCCGTAAACGGATGTGAATGTGATTTTACCGCTGTTTTTGCCCGTGTTAAACGATTTTGCGACAGTAAATTCATCGCATACAACAATTGTACCGCCACTCTCTCCGAGTGCCGCATAAGCCGCATCAAGCGAAGCTGCGGGAGAGTTTACACTCGCGCCGTTGCCAATCGCTCCGTCCTTAATAAAGAACACATCTTGCGAAGTTTTTTCGCACAAATCAATAAGTTCTTTTACATTTGCAGAGGAAAAGTTTTCAGATACAGTCACTTTTCCGTTGATATTTTTGCCCTTGATTTCGCACTTTTCAATTTCGCCGCCAAGGAACACAAACGAAAACTCTGCATCGGTGTCGCCAACTGAAAGTTTTTTAACAGTACCGCCGCTGATAATAATATCCGTTTTTCCCTTTGCATCATCGGTTGTTACGGTGCCGATTTGGCCGCTTGAAAGTTCAATACTGTTTGAAGTGCTCAAACTTTCACTTGAGCCACCATGCGTATAACGGTAAACAAAATCCGAGATTTTTGCCGTGCTTATTTTTGCCCCGTCAACTACTATGCTGTTGCCCGAAACGGTGTCAAAAACTCCCGCTTTTGCCTCAACATATTCGCCATACACGCTAATGCGCTCACCCTCATCGCTGAATGTGACATCGGACGCAAATGTGCAACGCAAGGCGTTAATTGTGGGCGCAGGATTATAATTGCTAACCCCGCTGATATTATAGGTGCGCCCCATCAGTTTAATGTCGGTAAACTCTATTTCACCAAATACATAAAACTGACCTTCGATAACGAGCGTATCACCGGTAATGACAATCTTTTTTTCAATTTTATAACTGTTTTCAAACAAAACGGTGTCAACGCCGAAGTTTTTAGCATAAACTCTGCCAACGATAACTATTGTGCTGCCCGATTTTGCCGCTTTTTCAAAAGCAGTTTCAAAATTTGTGGGGTCTTTTTCGGATGTGCCACTTCCCTTTCCGTCATTTGAAACATAAATAATTGACTCGTTTTTAACTTTATCAAAACCGCTCATTGCCGCAACTTCGGCATCGGTGTAATAAAGTCCGTCATAAACAAGTGTTTTTGTGGATTTTGCTTTTGCTTCCAGTTCCACTATCTCACCGTTGTAATAAGAAACCGTTACGCTGCCAACCTTTGTGCCAAGAAGGATTACTGTAGCATCGCCAACAACATTATTTATATCAAGAGTGCCGATTTCACCACCGCTTAAAGTGATGGTTGCTGTACCGTCAAGTCTGCGGGATGCATCACCGCCGGCAACAAACTTTTTAACATAGCCACCGCTCATGGTGATAACGGCATTACGGCTCCAGTTGTGCTGTGCAGAAGCGCCGAGCAAATTTTCGATATTACCGCCCTGAATGTCGATATAATGTGTGCCCGTGAGTGTAAGACCGCTTGCACCCTCAGCACGCTGACGGCTACCGCCGATTACATAAAGAAATGCGCCGCTCTTTACGGTAATATGAGAGTCAAGAGTCGGATCTTTATCATTTGTGGGGCTCTGCCAACCGCCGACTACATAAAGGCCGCTTGTTTCGCTGTCAAGGCGTTTGGTTACAACACCGTCACCAAATGTGATATGATTGTAACGCGCAACGCAGTTGAGCGTGCCTGTATATTCAATTGTAATATTTTCAAAAGTGGTGTCACCGCTTAAAATATAGCGAAGATTTTTGCCAAAAACAAATTTTGCGCCGTTTGTTGCTGCAAAGTCAGTTTTTGCATCCTTTGCGGTAACTACAAACGTTACTTTATGTGCAATTTCCGTAGCTATTGCAGATATTTCATACTCATTTGTAATAACAATGTATGCTATATCCGCGCCTGAATTTTCCGCATTGCGGCATGCTTGGGTAAATGTTTTTACCGCCGTAGCCACAGAAGTGCCGTTTGCCTCGTCACTTCCGCTTTCGGAGTTTACATAAAAATATTCTATGTTTTGCGCAAAAACAGTTGTCGCAAAAACTGTCGCAAGAATTACTACTAAAAAAATTCCAAAAATCTTTTTCATATTAACACCCCTATTGATGAGATATAGTCATTATACCATATAAAAGATATACATTTCCACAACAAATTGGTGTTTTTCACGATTTTTTGTATTTCTATTGCGCAAAAGTCGCTAAAGTGGTAAAATAGCGCTTGTGAGTTCGAAACCTTCCTCACGTAAAACAAAACTAAAGGAGAAGTTAATATGAACAAAAGGGTTAAATTTATTTGCCATGCGGCGCTCATTGCCGCAATCTATGTACTGCTTACTTACCTTGCGGCGGCCATGGGCCTTTCAAGCGGAGCAATACAGGTGCGTTTTTCAGAGGCGCTTTGCATTCTTCCCTACTTTACAGCGGCGGCAATCCCCGGTGTAACGATTGGATGCTTGCTTGCAAACATACTTACAGGCTCTGCGCTATGGGATATCCTCTTTGGAACGCTTGCAACTCTTATCGGCGCGGTTTTAGCAAGAGTGTTTCGCAAAAATAAATGGCTTGTACCGCTTCCAAGCGTACTTTCCAACATGGCGATTATACCGTTTGTACTTATTTATGCTTACGGTGTAGAGGATGCATATCCGTTTTTACTTTTGACAGTTGGCATAGGCGAAGTGATTTCAATTTACGGTCT
>JAZQWE010000087.1:0-1468 GCA_045632225.1 Eubacteriales bacterium
TGACGGATGAGGAGTCCCTTTCTTCGCTAACCTATAATTTACATCATTAAACAAAAAACCGCCATGCGGCGGTTTTTTAAAGCTGTGACAGTTTATAAAGACAAGGTTCAAGCGCAACGCCCTCACGGTGCGGGGTGTTATATTTTTCAGAAACCGCAATAACATCACGGACAAACGCGCTTGCAACCGCAACCGCCTTAGGAAAATCAGCGCCGGCAAGCAATTTGCCAAGCAATACACTTGCAAAAAGGTCGCCCGTGCCGGGATATGAGCCACCCACGCGGTGAAGATTTACAGAAAAGGGCGAGCGGTCGATGGATTTATCCGAAAGGTCAATGCCCGCCGTTGCAACATTGGAGGATTTGTCGGTTACAATACCCGTTATGGCAATGCGATTTGCACCGAATTTTGCAAGCGAATAAAGCAAATCCGCTATGTATTCATTAAGCTCTGCAGGCTTCATTACCGAGGTATCCCTATACTCCTTATCGCAAAGCATGCATGCCTCGGTAAGATTTGGAACAATTATATCACCGAGCGAGCAAAGATGGCGCATGCGCTCAACAAGCCCCTTTGTGCAAGAGGAATATAAAACTCCGTCATCCCCAAAAACCGGGTCAATAAGAGTGAGTGTGTTCTTTTTCTTAAATCGGTTTATAAAATCTTCAATTATCGCGCATTGCTCCTCACCCGAAAGAAAACCCGTGTAAATTGAGTCAAGCGTGATGCCAAGTTCTTCCCAATGCTTTGCAATAGGCTCGATACTATCACTCATATCACGGAAATAGTAGCCGTCAAAACCGCCCGTGTGGGTCGACAAAAGCGTAGTGGGAACGGGCAAAACCTGCACTCCCATTGAAGAAAGCGAGGGAATTACCACAGTCAGCGCACAACGGCCAAATGCCGACAAATCGTGAAGCGCGGCAACGCGTTTTATAGGCTTTTGTGCCATGATATCCCTCCTTAAATACGAATTTCAACCCATTATACAACGGATATGAATTTTTTTCAAGTGAAACTTGCATTTTTAAGAATAAAATACCCGCGCGCCCTTGACACACGGGTATTTTTCATATATAATAAATATGTGTAACTATACTCTTTATCCGTGTTTTGGCGGATAAAAAGTTTTTACATATCCAAATTAAACAAGGAGGTACCAAAGCAATGGGAATTTACATTGCGGTAGGTGCTGTTGCCTTGATTGTAGGATTGCTGCTCGGTGCGGCTATCGGAATTACTTATCGCCGCAAGGTTGCGGAGAAGGAAATCGGAAGCGCAGAAGAACAGGCAGCAAAAATTGTTGAAGACGCTATTAAAGCGGCAGAAAGCAAAAAGAAGGAAGCTTTGCTTGAGGCAAAGGAGGAAATTCTCAAAAACCGCACAGAAACCGAGAACGAACTCAAAGAGCGCCGCAAAGAAGTTTCCAGACTTGAACGCAGAATTCAGCAAAAAGAAGAATCCCTTG
>JAZQWE010000088.1:0-1778 GCA_045632225.1 Eubacteriales bacterium
GGTTGCACATGCGGCGCCAAGGACGCCGGCATTTTTGTAGCCTACGTACGTAGCCGAATTAATTGCAATCGGTCCGGGAGTGGACTCCGCAATAGCCACCATATCAAGGAATTCTTCCTTATCAAGCCACTTTTTCTTCTCAACGAACTCGCTCTCGAAGAAGGCTATCATGGCATATCCACCGCCAAAGGTGAACAAACCTATCTTAAATAACGTGGAAAACAGCTCCCACAGCATCTTTTTGTTTTTCATCGTTTTACTACCCTTTTAAAAGTTTAACAAGAGTATTGTAGCACATTTTTTATATTTTGGCAAGACATAATAATACATATATGACCTGTAAAGCGGAAATTTTGCAAAAAACTTTCAAAAAACTTAAAAAAGTACTTGACAAACGATATTCTTTGTGCTACAATAATCAAGCGCAAAAGCAATAGCGGAATTGTGTAAAGGTAGCACAGCAGACTCTGACTCTGTATGTCTGGGTTCGAATCCTAGTTCCGCTGCCAAAGAAAACACGACCATCATCCGATGGTCGTTTTTTCTTTTCTTTTGGTTGCGGAACTAGTTCGCTCGCACTCAGTTCCTGAGCGCAAGCGAAGGAATGGGTTCGCATTCGCCGCTCGGAGATCGACAAGCTCGCTTGTCAGGCGTAGAGCGCGCGAATCCTCGCCATAGGCGAGTACCCTAGTTCCCGCAGCAATTTACCGCGACCGTCTTGCAATCTCCCTGATTTTATGCTATACTAATCACGAAAGGCGGTGGGTGTATGGAACTATATAAACATCATAAAAATTATGTGATTTCTTCATCAACGGATCAACCTTGGATTTATGTATATTCGGCAGGGAAAATTGAATCTACTCAAATTATACTTTCAAAGGACGATACTCCACATACCATTGAAGTTAAGTACAGATCCGGTGAAACATTTGCCTGGCAAAACAAATTTATAAGTTCATATATTGATCAATTTGGAATCGCCGTTTCGTCCGACGGAAATATGGTTTTCATACAAACTTGGGAAAACGGTTTGTTTTGTGTAAATGCAAAGACTGGTGAGCAGATTTGGCGAACCCAAAGTCGCCGCGGAATTACAAATGTATTTGTAAATGACACCACACTTGCAGTTCATCAACATGACTATGCCATGCAACTACTCGACATAGCAACAGGTGAAGTTATAAAGGAAAAACGTCCGGCAACGTCATGGGGATTTACTTCTCTCGACAGCAAGCATTTGATATGTCAAGTTACTGCACGAAAATGGGAAATCATTGAAGCAGAAACGCTTGATGCCAAAGAAAGTTTTACACACAAGGAATTTACCGGAAATCACACGGATTTTTGTATCAACCATATTCACTTAAACGATAATGGCATTATATGTGTAAGAGGTTTTCAAAACGCTTGGGATAACTCAACAATCCCTCCTAAAATGCTTCCCAATCTTGAATTTGAACATTTATTACAATCAAACTATTTAAAAGAATCAAAAAGTGTCATCTAAAACCGATGCCCCCGTTTGAGTTCGAATCCTTATTAAGGAATGCCAAAAATATCTTTTTCGTAGTCTTTATACAAAGCAAAAACCGCCCTTGAGGCAGTTTTTGAGTAATTTTTCCTTGATTTTTCCGAAAAAATATGCTATCATAAATAAAAAAGCAAAGGAGGACCATATGGCATTACTTGAATCGGGTCAGATGTACCTTGAAACAATACTAATACTGACAAACGAAAGCTCTACAGTGAGATCTATCGACGTATGTGAGCATATG
>JAZQWE010000089.1:0-1187 GCA_045632225.1 Eubacteriales bacterium
ATTAAAATTATGTTTTTGGGGCGGACACGCGCCGACCCAAAAACTCCTTAAAAACCGCACGCGGTCGAGCGTGGCGCGAGCGAACGGTTTTGTTAACACATGAAAATGCTTGCATTTTCATGTGAGGAAAACTATAATTTACATGAGGTATTATATATGGATATGCAATGGATACAGCTCAAGGTTACGGGCAAAACTGCGGACCTTGATAACATAAGCGCAATTATGAGCATGGTTGAAAATTCTCTTTTTATTGAGGATTTCAGCGATGTAACAACGGATGGAATGTACGGTGCGCTTCTTGATGAAAGTTTGCTTAATGCTGACAAGACCAAGGCGTCTGTTTCGGTATTCATTCCCGAAACAAGAAGCATTGCAGAGGCAAAGGCGTTTATCGAAAGCCAACTTGTTGACAACAAAATTGAGTACACCATTGAAACTGTAGGTTGCCGTGAGGAGGACTGGGCAGAGTCATGGAAAAAGTATTATCACCCCATTAAGGTTGATAAAATCGTTGTTGTTCCCGCGTGGGAGGATTACACTCCTGCAGAGGGCGAAATTACGGTTACAATGGACCCCGGTATGGCATTTGGCACGGGTACTCACGAAACAACACGCCTTGTTATCTCCATGCTTCAAAAGTATGTTAACGAGGGCGACAGAATGCTTGATGTCGGCACCGGTAGCGGTATTCTTGCAATTTGCGCAAGAAAACTCGGCGCAAAGTGCTGTGCAGCTTATGACATTGACCCTACTGCGGTTAAGGTTGCAAGAGAAAATATTGAGCAGAGCGGTGTTACAAATGTAACTTGCGATGTTTCCGACCTTTTAAAAGGTGTAGACCTTGAGGGCGGCAAGTACAATATTGTTGCGGCGAATATCGTTGCAGACATCATCATTCGCATGATGCCCGATATTGCAAAATACATGGCAGATGATGCGGTGCTTATCGCATCGGGCATTATTTGCCCCCGCCGTGAAGAGGTTGAAGCTTCAATTGCCGAAAACGGTTTTGAGGTGTTTGACGAACTTGTCGAAAACGATTGGTGTGCCCTTGCGGTAAGAAAGAAGAAATAAAACAAAAATCCGCCCTACGGCGGATTTTTTGTTTTGGTAAAATAAATTATAGTTTATGCGAAGTAAGGGACTCCTCATCCGTCACTTCGTGACACCTTCTCCCGCAGGAG
>JAZQWE010000090.1:0-1739 GCA_045632225.1 Eubacteriales bacterium
AAGAAGAAAAACTCTGATTGCGGTCGCCCACTCCTTTGCGGGGAACGGAATATACAAAAGCGGCTCATCTTTGTCCTTTATTATGCGATAAAGCTCTTTGCTTATCAGCAACTTGTTAAGCTCAAGGTGAAAATTTGAATTTGCTCCCTTGCGCTCGAAAGAAACAACACAAGTTTCGGGATTGTTTTTAACAATTCTTTTTACAAGGCTGTTTGCGAGTTTTAAACACCCCTCGTCAACCTTTTCGGTTAAACAATTTGACAAAATTATCATGATTATTATTCAAAACATGCTTTCAAAAAAGCATCGTAATTTTCAAACATAGGTGTGTGTGTTTTCATATAAGCGATGCTGTCATCAAAATTATCGCAATTGCGCATCTGCTTGTTGAATTGCGGATTTTTTTCCGCTTCTTCGGCGGTACAAAACAGCATGAAATACTCAAACAAAAGCTCCATGGGAGGATTTTCGCCATATCTGTTTTTATACTCTACTACAAGTGTCTTTGCCTCTTGGAACTGTTTTGCCTCACGCTTTGCTCGGAATTCGTCAATGCTCATGATTCTTTTTGCGGGATTGCCGACATAAACACCGTCGCTTTCGCAATCCCTTGTTACCACGCTGCCGGCACCGATGATTACATTGTCACCGACAGTAACTCCGCGAGCAATAAGAGCATTCATCCCGATAAAAACATTGTTACCGATTTTCACAGGACTTTGAGCGCCCAAAACGCGCCCGTCAATTTTTTTGAAAACCGCCCATGAATAATCGTGGGTCAAAATAATAACTCCGTGCGCAACAATTACATTGTTTCCAATTGTTAAAAGGTACGGTGCAGATACATCGACAAGTGTATTTGACGGGGAGTAAAACTTTACCGAATCGCCGATTTTAACGCCACATTTGCGAAGATAGGCAACAAACTTTTTTGATGTTGCCCGCTCTCCAAGCAAAATATTGCGAAGAAAATTTTTAATCATCAATACATCCTCAAACCTTTTGCATGCAGTTTTCGCAAGTTGAGCATGCATCGAGTTCTTCTTTGCTTACTTTACCGTCGCGATAGTCGCGTACGATTTTATTTTCAAACATGGAATACTTTTTCTTCTTGGCAAAATTCAAGAACTTATGCTTGATAACCCAAAGCATGGGAACCCAAATATACTTATGCATAGCGGGCGAAACCGAACCGATCATCCAGCAATTGCGGTCGCACGCACGCACCTTGCGGCGCACATTTTCTGCCGCTTCGCTGTTCCAGAGTTCGTCCCAAGACTGCTCATTGAGGTTGCCCATAACTTCCTTTTCCTTAGTGCCGTTGCAGGGCATAACATCGCCAAACGGGTCAATAAAGAAAGTGTCAAAGCTCATGTCGCAGGGGAGCAGACGCTTTTGGCTGAAAATATAATTGATAAGACCGTGGTTGAAGTACGCGCGGAACCACTTTTTGGGGCTGTTTGACTCAAGAAGTCGGTTAACAAGATCCTCAAAATGTCCCGCAACCATGAGTCTGTCGCGGATAATATTGTTGGACTCCACAAAATAGAAACTGTTATGGAGCGATGCTGTTGCAAACTCCATCCCGAGTTCGTCTGAAATATTGTAAAGTGCCACAAGGTCGGGGGCGTTCTTGTCCTGAACGGTCATGCCAAATCCGACATCTTTCATGCCCATGTCAACCAAGGTTTTAAGCGTGGTGTAGCCGCGGTTAAAACCGTCATCAAGGCCGCGAATTT
>JAZQWE010000091.1:0-7154 GCA_045632225.1 Eubacteriales bacterium
TTATTTCCGAAATGCCGTATTCAAGAACTGCGGCACTCGGCGCAAAGGTGAAGGGTAATGACTACCGTTCAATTGATATTGGTATCGTAGCGGCATATATTACGGCAGAGGCCACAGCGCAGGGGCTTGGCACATGTATTCTCGGTTGGCTTGATGATAAAAAAATCAGAGAAATATGTAATCTTGAATATCCCGTGCGTCTTGTAATCACTCTCGGATACGCTAAAGAGGACGATAAACTCCGCGATAAAAAGAGAAAAAGTATTGATGTCCTTGTCAGCGAAAAATGAATAAATTTTCAAAAAAGCCTTGACAATATTTAAAAACCTTGCTAAAATAACAGAGTAATATTTCTAAACGCGTTTGAGCGGAAAGAGTAGCCTTGAGAAAAGCCTGCAGAGAGATGTCGGTTGGTGCAAGACATTGGTAATATCTTGGTGAAGTTCATTCCTGCCAGCGGTGTGTTGGACTTTCAGTAGACACAACGGGTACGACCGTTACATCGTTAAGACTTTTAAGCCTATAAAGGTTCTGACCGGGAGGTCAGTACGAAAGCAGAGTGGTACCGCGAATGAATTTTTCGCCCCTGTTTTATCACAGGGGCGATTTTTTTATTAAATTTTATTTTCAATGGAGAAAACAAAAATGAAAAAGATTTTATCAGTTCTTATGGCAGCAGTTCTTCTTGCTACCGCATGTCTTTTCTTTGCATCTTGCGGAGAAAAGACTGACTACACCGTAGGCATTTGCCAGCTTATGGTACACGATTCTCTCGACCAGGCAACAAACGGATTTATTGATGCACTTACCGAGGCTCTTGCGGCTGATGGCAAAACCGTTTCTTTTGACACTCAGGTAGCAGGCGAGGCTGACCTTTGCACAACTGTTATCAACACTTTCACTGCAAAGAATGTTGATCTTATCATGGCAAATGCAACTCCCGCACTTACTGCGGCTGCAACAGCAACCACCACCATTCCCGTTCTCGGTACTTCCGTAACCGACTATGACAGCACATTTGCAGGCGCAATCCCCGCAAATGTATCCGGTACATCCGATGCGGTTCCTTTTGATGAACAGGCAAAGATGATGATTGAAACCCTTGGTCTTGTAGCGGGCGACAAGGTTGGCGTTATTTATTGCACCGGCGAGTCCAACTCCCTCATTCAGTATGAAGCGGTAAAGGCACTTTTCGAGGCTGAAGGCATTGTTGTTGAGGCATACACCTTCTCCGAAACTACCGAACTTCAGGCGCTCACCACTTCTGCGGCAGAGGCTTGCAAGGCAATTTACATCCCCTCCGATAATACCGTTGCCGCAAACGACACCATCGTTGGCACAATCTGCAATGAAAAGAATGTTCCCGTATACACAAGCTACGGCGGAGCAATCTGCTATGCTTCTCTTGCAATTGACTACTATGAACTCGGTGTAGAAACCGGCAAGATGGCAGCAGAAATTCTTCTTGGCACAAAGGCTGTTTCCGACATTGATGTAAAGACTCTCACTCCCACTGTTGTTTATAACAACGAACTTTGCAACGCACTCGGAATCACCGTTCCCGAAAACTAATATTCAGAGGTAAATAATGTTCTTTTTAAATGCATTGCCCGGTGCTGTTGCACAGGGTCTTATATGGGGACTTATGGCGATAGGCGTCTATGTTTCCTATAAAATACTTGACATCGCCGACCTTACCGTAGACGGTTCAATCTGCACGGGCGGATGCGTTTGCGCAGTCTTGATAACTGCAGGTGTCCCCGCTTGGATAAGCATTATTGTTGCATTTATTGCAGGTGCCATCACCGGCGTAATGACGGGAATTTTTCACACAGCACTCGGCATTCCGTCAATCCTTGCGGGTATTTTATCACAGCTTATCCTTTACTCGGTAAACCTTGCAATTTTAAGTGGCCGTTCACTTGTTTCTTTTGCGGGCGGACAGTACGATCTCATGCTTGGAATGAGCGATAATATCTCATCAATCATTGTGCTTGCCGCAATAATCGTTATTGTAATTGTTGGGCTTTGGCTCTTCTTTTACACCGAGATTGGTTTGACACTCAAATCCACGGGTGACAACCCTGATATGAGCCGTGCGCAGGGCGTTAATGTTGACTTTAACAAGGTGCTTGGCCTTGCAATTGCAAACGGTATTGTAGCACTTTCCGGTGCACTCCTTGCACAGTATAAAGGCTCTGCAAACATCAATGACGGTCGAGGTGCAATCGTTATCGGTCTTGCGGCAATCTTTATCGGTCTTTCTGTTTCAATGAAGATTAAGCCGAACTTTGTAGTAAGCCTTATCGGTGTTGTATGCGGCGGTATTGTGTACTACATAATTTACAATTTTGTAATTTTGCTCGGCCTTAAAACCGACTACCTCAAGATGCTTTCTGCGATTATCGTTGCGGTATTCCTTGCGGTTCCGTATCTCAAGGGCAAGTATTTCACAAAGCCCAAGATTGAAGAAGTTGGAGGTGCTGAAAATGCTTAAAATTACAAATTTGCATAAGACTTTCAACGCGGGAACCGTTAATGCCAAAAAAGCGCTTAACGGACTTAACCTTACAATTGAAGAGGGAGATTTTGTTACCGTTATCGGCGGCAACGGCGCGGGCAAGTCCACATTGCTCAATGCAATCTCCGGCGTTTGGAAACCCGATTTCGGCACAGTTGAAATCGGCGGTGTCGATGTTACAAACATGCCCGAGCACAAGCGTGCACAGTTCCTTGGCAGAGTGTTTCAGGACCCGATGAAGGGAACTGCACCCGACATGGAAATTGCCGAAAACCTTGCAATCGCGGCAAGGCGCGGCACCAAGCGCAAGTTTTTATGGGGTGTTCGCAAGGCGGAGCGCCAGCAGTATAAGGAACTCCTTGCAACGCTTGACCTTGGCCTTGAAAACCGCCTTTCAACAAAGGTCGGCTTACTTTCGGGCGGTCAGCGTCAGGCTGTTACACTTCTCATGGCTACACTTCGCAAGCCCAAGCTTCTTTTGCTTGACGAGCATACAGCGGCACTTGACCCTAAAACCGCCGCAAAGGTGCTTGAAATTACCGATAAGATTGTAAATGAAAACAAACTCACAACTCTTATGATTACTCATAATATGCATGATGCAATCGTGCATGGCAACCGCCTTATTATGATGTATGACGGACAGGTTGTTGTTGATGTGCGCGGCGAGGACAAGAAAAAACTCACCGTTGAAGACTTGCTTGGACTTTTTTCAAAAGCCAGCGGCAAAGCCTTTGCAAGCGACCGCGCATTGCTTAACTAAAAAGGAAAATCCGTTCTCTTTTGAGAACGGATTTTTGCATAATGGGACATTTTTTGAAATGCGCTTTCATAGTATTTATCAAAAACCGATTAAAGGAGAATACTATGAATAGCGAAAAGAAAGAATTTGTTATGAGTGCCGAGAACACCTTGCAAAGTGAACTTGCTACGCAGAGTGTATTGGTTGAAAGCAGCGGCGAATTTGTTTTGCCCGATTATGTGCCAAAGGTGCAAAAGGTGCTCCGAGTAGAGGCACAAGCAACGCCGCCTTCGAAATACATCGGTGCAAAGGATGTGCAAATGTCGGGCAATGTGTTGCACACTCTCATTTATCTTGGTGAGGAAGGGGAAGTGGGGGCGGCTGTGCTCCCGTCAAAATACGAGTTTTCACTTCCGCTTGAAAATTCATCTGCAGTTAAAACGGTGGTCACGGCACTCGATGTCGAGTCGCTTAATTTCCGCCTTGGCGGCCCGCGCAAAATTAACATCCGCACGCGCCTTCGTGCAAAGGAATGTATCACCGCTTGCGAAGACATAGGCGCAGAACTTTTGGGTGATGGCGAAAGCGTGCATAAACTTTACGGTGAGATTGACACCCAAAGCACAGTTTTACTTTCAAACGCGGAAATAACGGTAAGTGACATCATTTCCACCGCTACGGGCGAAAATTCGCGCCTTTTATGGTGTGGGTCAAACGCGGCGATAAGCGATGTAAAGGTTGTTGACCGCGGCGTTAGGGTGCACGGCGAGGTTGTTTGCAAGGTGTTGTTTGACGATGACGGCATGCCGAAATTTTTTACAAAGAAAAGCGCATTTGAGGAGTTTTTAGAGGGGGATGTGAGGCGCGGAGCAGAGGCGTGTTGCAGCGCGAAAGTCGTGTCAACCGAGGCATCAAAGCAGAGTAGCGGTGAAACGGCTTTTGACAGCGTAATTTACCTTGAAGCACTTGTCGACACTCCCTGCAAAGTGTCAGTATTAAAGGATGCTTTTTCCGTTATGGGTGAGGGAAGTGTAGAAAGACGCGTTTTAAATGTGCAAAAATCGGCGCGTTCTCAAAACGGTATATATAATGTTAGTGCAGGTGTTCAGTGTGCGCCGCCTTCAAGCGTACTTGATACCTCCGGCAACGCTATTTTGGATGAAATTGCGGTAAATAACGGAAAACTTACTGCAATTGGCAGATGCATGTTAAATTCAATTTTCCTTACTGCGGAGAATACGGTGTCGTCAAGCGAATTTACTGTTCCTTTTAAAATAGTAATCGGGGGAGAATACAGCGGAGAAGTTTGCACATTTGCAAATGCCCTTCTTGTAAATATCCGCGCAAATCCCACCGCGAGCGGCATTGATTTTGACATGGATATAGCCGTTTTTGCAAGGGTTCAAAAGAGCGAAAGTGTCAGCGCCGTAAAGAAATGCGATTTTGAAAATGTAAAAGCGCCAAACGAGGATAAATATCCGCTGTGCGTTGTTTACAGCAAGGGTGAAAGCCTTTGGTCGCTTGCTAAAAAGTACCGCGTTTGTCCAAGCAAACTTGCAAAAATCAATTCGCTTGAAATTGATGAAAGCGATATGCAAAATGAAGAAAAACTTGCTGTGCGGCGTGCACTTATGATTGAAATGAAATAGTATAAAAAAGGCACCGATTGGTTAAACTGTTTGTGCGAATATATCGCAGTTTATAAAAAGCAGAGGAAAATAATATGTTTATTGACAGAATAGCGCTTATTCTTGTAATCGTCGGCGCCCTTAACTGGGGCTCGGTGGGACTTTTCAGTTTTGACCTTGTAGCGTGGCTTTGCGGCGGTCAGGCGGCTGTTTTAAGTCGAATTATCTATACCGCCGTTGCATTAGCGGGTGTTTGGTGCATATCGCTCTTATTCCGCCCGCGCGAAGTTGAAGTCCGCGAGTAAAATAAAAAGGAACCGATTCGGTTCCTTTTTATTTTAAAGATTGAAGATGTTTTTTTATGGCATCAAGTGTTTCGTCACTTATGCTGTGCTCAAGTTTGCATGCATCGCTTGCCGCCACATCGGGATTTACTCCGATGTGAGTGAGAAATTCGGTTAAAACCGTGTGGCGCTCATAAATTCGCTTGGCAACCTCTTGTCCAACCTCGGTCATTGCAATGGCACCGTCAGCGCCAACGGTGATATATCCGCCATTTTTCAAAAGTCCGATAGCGCGGCTTACGCTCGGCTTTGAGTAACCCATGTATTCGCTAATATCAATCGAGCGGACAATGCCACCCTTGCCTGTCAGCACAAAAATGCTCTCAAGATACATTTCGCCGGATTCTTGTAAATGCATTATGAGAACCTCCTTAAACTTATTAGATTTATTGTACCATGTTCGGCGGAAAATAGCAAGTATAAGAAATGTGAATTTTTATTCAAAAAACAGTGCAAAAAAATTAACAAAGTTTGATTTTCCTATTGACTATATTGGTATTAAAGCGTATAATTAAAATAATTATTTTTAGAAAGGAATCGGTGACTCAAATGTCAAGAGTATTTAATTTTTCTGCAGGTCCCTCTATGCTCCCCCTGCCCGTACTTGAAAAGGCTAGAGATGAACTTGTTTGCTATGGTGATAGCGGTATGTCTGTAATGGAGATGAGCCACCGCTCCTCTGATTACGATGCAATTATCAAGGCTGCAGAGGCAAACCTCCGCAAGCTTATGAACATCCCCGACAATTACAAGGTACTTTTCCTTCAGGGCGGTGCATCCACTCAGTTCGCTGCGGTTCCGCTCAACCTTATGAATAAAAATAAGAAGGCTGACTATATCGTTTCCGGTCAGTTCTCAGGCAAGGCTTATAAAGAGGCACAGAAGTATGGCGATGCAGCATGTGTTGCAACTTCTAAGGAGGATAACTTCGTTTATATCCCCGAAACCACTCGCGAAAGCTTCCGCCCCGATGCAGACTATGTTCATGTTTGCTTCAATAATACCATTTACGGTACAAAGTTCAACTACATTCCCGATACAGGCGACATTCCGCTCGTTGCAGATATGTCCTCCTGCATCATTTCTGAGCCCGTTGATGTAAGCAAGTTCGGTGTTATCTATGCCGGTGCACAGAAGAATATGGCACCAGCAGGTCTAACCGTTGTTATCATCCGCGAGGATCTTTTGGGCAATGCTCGCCCTGAAACTCCCTCCATGCTTGATTATCAGCTCATGGCTGAAAACGACTCCATGTACAACACTCCTCCTTGTTATGCAATTTATGTTGCAGGTCTTGTTTATGAGTGGATTCTCAACGATGTTGGCGGCCTTGAAAAAATGAAGGAGTACAACGAAAAGAAGTGTGCAATCCTTTATGACTATCTTGACAGCCAGGATTACTACATCGCTCCCGTTAAGAAGGAATGCCGTTCCATGATGAATGTTACATTCGTTACCGGTGACGCTGACCTTGATAAGAAGTTCGCTTCCGAGGCTTCAAAGGCAGGTCTTAAGAACCTCAAGGGTCACAGAAGTGTTGGCGGTATGCGTGCTTCCATTTACAATGCAATGCCCATTGAAGGCGTTGAAAAGCTTGTAGAGTTTATGAAGGACTTTGCGGCAAACAATCCCAAGAAATAAGTCAAGAAACAAGGTACATAACAATGAATATTAAACTTATGAATAAAATTGCCAAGGTCGGCACCGATGTTTTCGGTACTGCTTACACCGTATCCGATGCGGTTGAAGCACCCGATGCCATCATGGTGCGCTCGGCAAAACTCCACGATATGCCCATCAATCCCGAACTTCTTGCAATCGCTCGTTGCGGCGCGGGTGTAAATAACATCCCCGTTGAAAAGTGTGCAGAGGCGGGCGTTGTGGTATTCAATACCCCCGGTGCCAATGCAAATGCGGTT
>JAZQWE010000092.1:0-3057 GCA_045632225.1 Eubacteriales bacterium
GGAAGCTCCATGGGCGGACTTATGAGCCTTTATGCTGTTTGCGGCTACAATCACATTTTTTCAAAGGCGGCATGCCTTTCTCCGTCTGTTTGGTTTGCATCAAGACAACTTGACGATTTTGTTAAAAATTCATTTGTTGCAGACGATACCGTGATTTATATGGATTACGGAGCGGTTGAACTCGGCAATCATCAAAACATGGCAAAAAGACTTGCAAAGGTTGCAAATTTGCTTATTGATAAAAATGTGGATCTTTCATTTCGCATAATTCCCGGCGGCACTCATAGTGAGGGGAGTTGGGAGCGACAGATACCTTTCTTTATGAAAACATTACTTTACGAGGCAAAGTAAATGGAAACTCAGTATATCAAGTTTTATTCAAACGCGCTTGGGCGCGACATGGAGTGCAAACTCTACGGTCACAGCGGCAGACCAGTGCTTTTTATCCCGTGTCAGGATGGCAGATTTTTTGATTTTGAAAACTATAATATGACCGATACATGGAGTCCGTGGATAAACTCGGGCGAGGTTATGGTGCTTTCCATTGATACAATTGATAAAGAAACATGGTCCGATACCGTAACCCCCGCATTTGACCGTATCCGCCGCCATGAGGCGTGGATAAATTACATTGTTTACGAAGTTGTACCAATGCTTCAGGCAATCACACGCGAGAGAAACGGTTGGGACGGCGAACCGGGTATCATTACATTCGGTTGCAGCCTTGGCGCAACACATGCGGCAAACCTCTTTCTTCGTTTTCCCGATAAATTCTGCGGCACACTTGCCCTCAGCGGAATTTATAATGCGGCGTTTGGCTTTGGCGACTATATGGATGAGGTTGTTTTTGCCAATTCCCCCGTTCATTATATCGAGAGCATGCCGTGGCACCACCCCTATGTTGAAAAGTACAACAACGGCAAAGGAATTATCTGCGTTGGTACCGGCGCATGGGAACTCCCCGAAACAACTTTGCGCTTAAAAGAGCTCTTTGCAGAAAAGGGCATTGGCGTATGGGTTGATGTGTGGGGCGGCGATGTAAACCACGATTGGCCTTGGTGGCACAAGCAAGTTTCTTATTTTGTACCAAAACTTTTATACTAATACATAGAATAGAGAAGTAAAATGAAAAACTTTATATTCGTTTCCCCTAATTTTCCTACTAACTATTGGCAGTTTTGCAAGGAACTTAAAAATAACGGTTTGAATGTGCTTGGTATCGGCGATGCTCCGTATGAGGAACTCACAAGTGAGCTCCGCGACAGTTTGAACGATTACTACAAGGTTTCAAGCCTTGAAAATTATGATGAAGTTTATCGCGCGGTTGCGTTTTTCACCCACAAATACGGCAGAATTGATTGGCTTGAGTCAAATAACGAGTATTGGCTTGAAAGAGATGCCGCGCTTCGCACAGACTTCAATATTCAAAGCGGTTTTCAGGTAAGCGACATGGAGCGCATCAAGCATAAGTCCAAAATGAAGCATTACTATGAAAAAGTTGGCATTCGCACCGCGCGTTATTATATGGTTAAAACCCTTGCGGGTTGCCGCACCTTTATCAAAAAGGTTGGCTATCCCGTAGTTGTAAAGCCCGACAACGGCGTTGGCGCGGCGGCTACATACAAACTTAAAAACGACAGCGACCTTGTTGCTTTCTTTGAAAGTTATACCAAGGATGTACCTTATATTATGGAAGAGTTTGTAAATGCGCAGGTTAATTCCTATGATGCAATTATTGACTCAAACGGCGACCCCATTTTTGAAACGGGTAATGTAACCGTTGACTCCATTATGGACATTGTAAACAATCAGGACAACAGCATTTACTATATTGTAAAGGACCTTCCCGAAGATACTCGCAAGGCTGGCCGTGCAACAGTAAAGAGTTTTGGTGTAAAGAACCGCTTTGTGCATTTTGAGTTTTTCCGCCTCACCGCTGACCAAGAAGGACTTGGCAAAAAGGGCGATGTTGTCGCACTTGAGGTAAATATGCGTCCTTGCGGCGGATTTACCCCCGACATGATGAACTTTGCAAACTCCACAAATGTTTATAAAATTTGGGCGGACATGATTGCATTTGACAGCAGCATGTACCCCGTCGGCGAGCATTATTATTGCGCATTTGCAGGTCGTCGCGACGGCAAGAATTTTGTATACAGCCACGATGAACTCATGGCAAAATACGGTGAAAACATGAAGATGGTTGACCGCATTCCCGATGCGCTTGCGGGTGCAATGGGCAACCAAATGTATGTGGCAACATTCTCCACTAAAGAAGAAATGGATGCCTTCTATAAGGATGCAATTGATTGTAAATAAACGAAAAGGCGGGGCTTTTGGCACCGCCTTTTTTATGTAGCACCATATAAGTATTAAACAAAATAATAGAGGTAAAAATCAAAATTTATATTGTTTTGCACAAAAATAATTGACTTCACTTTCTCACTTTGCTATAATAAAGCATACAACTGATTCAAGGAGGCATTTCCATGAAAAAACTTTTTACATTTTTATTTGTACTGCTTCTTTCATTTTGCATGGTGTTCTTTGCATCTGCGGCTGATACGGTCTATCTTGACGGTACCGGTGCGACCGAAGGTGCGTACACAGATTTTGCAACAGCGTTTGCCGCGCTTGAAAACGGCGGCACGCTTATAGTGTCGGGCGATACAACATTCGGCACAAGCGACAAGGGCGTAACCCTTTCCAAAGTAAACGGCAAGGTTACAATCATTTCCGAAAATGGCGCTACACTTACGATGGCGCGTTCGCTTACTTTAAACAGCGAACTTGAGTTTAACAATATCAATTTTGCATCCCCCAACTCTTCAAACAGAAACATTATCGCAAACGGTAACCCTATTACCTTTAGCGAAAATGTTACAATTACTTCCACCTCATACCCCGTAATTATTGGCGGTGCGGCAAGCGGAATACTTAATTCCGACAGCCATGTTACCGTTAAAAGCGGTACATTTTTAGCAATCTACGGCGGTAACTATGCGGGCACACTCAACGGTAACAGTACCGTTGATATTCTTGGCGGTACTATTACCT
>JAZQWE010000093.1:0-6924 GCA_045632225.1 Eubacteriales bacterium
TCGGTAGCCTCGTCAAGAATTGCGCGCATTTTAGAATTTATAATATCGCGCGAAGTAAGGGTGCTGTCAAGTTCAAGTTCACCGATTATATTACGGAGAGTTGTTGCGGTCAAATTTTCGATAGCAGAAATGGGATTTACAACGCCGTAAGCATAGAGTTTACAGTCAGTTATTTGAAAAAATACAACCGTATCGATTTGCATTTTAACATTGTCCTTTGTGATAACAGCCTGAGGCGGGAAGTCTGCAACCTGTTCCATGAGAACAACTCTCTTGGCAATTTTATCAATAAAAGGTAACTTAAAATGAAGTCCGGTTTTCCATGTACCGTTATATACACCCAGACGCTCAATTACATACGCCCGTGCTTGCGGAACGATTTTAACGCACGAAATACAGATAATAACCGCAATTGCAACAAGAGCAATAATAACTCCAAAAACACCGTCAGCCGGTGCCGCCATACCGCTTGCAACAAACAAATTCAACATAATTATTCTCCTTTATTTATTTTTTCGCAAATAATTTTAACCCCTTCAATCGAAAGCACCTTAACCGCGGTGCCAACTTCAATATCACCGCCGTCAGCACTTTTTGCGCTCCATCGCTGTCCGTTTACCTTGATTTCACCAAGCGCGTTTATGTTGTCAATTCTCTCGGTAACTATTGCCGATTTACCGATTAGGGCATCGGTATTAGTAACTTCAAGCGGTTTTACCGCCGTATATTTCTTCCATAGTGTGCGCGAAAGTATGATAAGTATTAGCGAAAGACCTAAAAAAACAACAATCTGCAAATAAAGCGGTACCGAGAAAAACGCAAGAACCATTGCAACAAGCGCGGCAGGTACAAACCAAATTGAAACAAGTCCGGCCGTCATTACTTCTGCAACTATTGCGATAATTAAAATTGCAAGCCAAAAATACTGCATAATAACACCTCCATTACAAGTCAATAATAAATGCTTGACAAGTCAACAAAAATACACTATAATAACAAAGGTAATTCAACACTCAACTTTTCAGGAGGAACTAAAAATGTTTGATAAAGTAAAAGCGCTCCTCGTTGAAGAACTTTCTATCAACGCAGACGACGTTACTATGGAAGCCGAACTCGAGAACGATCTCGGCATCAACTCACTTGAACTCTCCGAGCTTGTTTTCCTTTGTGAGGAAAAGTTCTCCATTGAGATTGATGACAATGAAGCGAAAGACCTTGTTACCGTTGGTGATGTGGTTAAGTACATCGAAAAGGTTGCTAAATAATCTTTGGGATGAAACCGTGTTTCTTTTGAAACACGGTTTATTTTTTTGAATTTATAAAGAATAAAGTAATTCCCTCGTTGCAATTTTCAAGATCCTTATCATTTGCAACATGGGAAAACTTTTCTACAAGATAGCGCGCCTGCGGATTAAAAATTGAAAAGTCTTCTCCTTTGACCATAAAGCCAACGCGCGGGTCACTTTTTCCCCACCGTCTTGCCGCGGTGCGAAGACGGGCACGGCCACGGCCGGAAGAACCGTAGCCGTGAATTACCTTTACCACTCTCTCGCCTATTACAGCGGCAGAAGCAAACTGATATTCAAGTATGCGAAGAGCGGCGTCCACATCGGGAAGCCCCTCTTCGATATTTATTTCATATATTCCCTTTTCCATACTACCTCTTATTTTATTTCAACAATTGTAACGCCGCCGTCACCCTCGCCAAATACACCAAGACGGAACGAGGTAACACGCTTATCACCTCTTAAATACTGCCAAATGGCATTTTTGAGTGCACCGGTACCCTTACCGTGAATGATTCTAACAGTATGAATACCCGCAAGTGCGGCATCATCAAGATACTTGTCAACCATAAAACAGCCATCATCGCCATACATACCGCGAATATCAAGTTCGGGACTAAACGATTTTACAACCGCGTTTCTATACGCGGTTTTTTCTTTGTTTTTCTTGGTTGCGGCACTCGGTTGTTCGATAAGTTTTAAATTTGTAACCTCTGTACGGGTTGCAATTCTGCCCGCCTGAACACGCACCATCCCGTTTTTGTCGGGAGGGCTTAAAACGGTACCGGTTTGGCCAATGCTCATTACCAAAACTGTATCGCCCTTAACAAGCGCTCTCGGAAGAACATAATCCTTATCGGTGAGATCCTCAATGGGGTCATATTCACCGCTGTTTCGGCGAAGTTCTGCACGAATTGACTGCTTTGCTTTTTCAAGTTCTTCTTTTTTAACTTCTTCTGCCTTTTTCTTTTTAAGGTCAGAGATTTCTTTTAAAACATAGTCGCTCGACTCTCTTGCGCTTTGAATCATGCGCTTTGCCTGGTTCTGTGCACGCTCTTTCTCACGCTGTGCTTCTTTGCGATTTTTCTCAATCTCGCTTTGTGCACTCGCTTTGAAAGCCTCATACTCAATACGCATGCGCTCCGCATCTTCTCTGGCGCGCTCCATCGCAATTCTGTCAGCCTCAAGCTTTTCAATAATGTTTTCAAATCGCTTGCTGTCACCCGAGATGTAGGAATTTGCATTTTCCACAATTTTTTCAGGCAAACCAAGGCGCTTTGAAATTGCAAATGCATTTGACTTGCCGGGAGTACCTATAATCAATTTATAGGTGGGACGAAGCGTTTCAATATCAAATTCACATGATGCATTTGTAACGCCATCGGTATCAATAGCGTATGCTTTAAGTTCTGCATAATGCGTAGTTGCGGCAGAAAGCGCACCCGCCGCGCGAATTTCCTCAAGAATTGAAACCGCAAGTGCCGCGCCTTCTACGGGGTCGGTACCTGCACCAAGTTCATCCAAAAGCACAAGTGAGCGGCTTGAGGTATGCTTTAAAATTTCAACAATATTTACCATGTGTGCAGAGAAAGTGGAAAGCGATTGCTCAATACTTTGCTCATCACCGATATCCACCAAAATCTCATCAAAAACGCACATGGTTGAATTGGGTGCGGCGGGAACCTGAAGTCCCGATTGATACATAAGCGCAAACAAACCGATTGTTTTAAGCGTTACCGTTTTACCGCCGGTATTCGGACCGGTGATAACGAGTGTATCAAAATCCTCACCAATGCGAACATTGATCGGCACCGCAGTTTTTTGGTCAAGCAATGGATGAACAGCGCGTTTAAGATTGAACTTTTTCTCATACTCATGCGTTATCGCATTTGCCTTCATGTGTTCTGCCAAACTTGCGCAAGTAAATGCAAAAGCAAGTTCGGTAACGAGATAGTAATTGGAAGAAAGCATATCGGCATTTTCTGCACACATTGCAGAAAGTTCATACAAAATCTTCTCTATCTCGCGTTCTTCTTTATTTTTGAGAATTTTAAGTTCGTTATTTGCCTCAACAACAGAAACGGGTTCGATAAACACGGTTTGTCCCGAAGAAGAAGTATCATGAACAAGACCTTTTATCTCATTTTTGTGCTCGATTTTTACAGGAACAACATATCTGTCATTACGCATTGTAACGATGTTTTCCTGAAGAAGTTTACCGTAGCCACCGTTAATAAACTTTTGTAAAGTTTCTTTTATGCGGTCATTGGCAGAGCGAATTTTGCGGCGTATATCCGCAAGTTCAGCGCTTGCTTCATCCGCAATAAAGTCCTCGCTGACAACGGTGCGAGAAATGCGCTCCTCAAGATGCTTGTTTACTGCAAGCAACAAAAATGTTTCGTCAAGCGAAGTATCGAAAGGCTTATCGGTTTTGATATAATCCGAAAGCCCGCGCGAAACTCTCAAAAGGTCGGCAATTTCTAAAAGTTCAATTGGCTGTAAAAGCGCGCCGCGCTTTGCTCTGCCCAAAATTTCGGAAATATTTTTAACGCTACCGAAAGAAGGATATCCCTTTGCATCAACAAGTCTGCGTGCATCAGCTGTGATTCTTTGCTTTTTTATTACTGTCTTTTCTGCATTTGAAGGGACAAGTCTAAGCGCCATATTTCGAGCCCCTTCAGTAAGGGCGTGCTCGGCAAGCATGGCGATAACCTTGTCATATTCAAGCATTGCAAGTGATTTTTGTGTATATAGCATAATTCCTCTAAAGTGCCGAAACTTCTTTGTAAAAATCAAGTGTCTTCGGCTTTTTTTCAAGTTGGTATATTAAATGCTCCTCGCAGAGTTTAGCAAGATTTTCGAGTTCGTCATCGGGCATGGTAAATGCATAAATTTTATCATGCGGGCAATTTGTAATGTACTCTATTGCAAGCCGAACATCCTCGCTCATGCGAAAAATTTGTGAGGCAAAGCGTATTTCCTCATCCGCGTTTACGCTACCTCGGGTGTCGAGATATTCCTTATATGCGCTTTCGCGGCATTTTGAACATACAACATCACCGTCGAGTAATGAAAAATAAAACTGTGGTGCTTGAGTTTTTCCGCACTTTGAGCAATGCGCCACACTTGGCGCAAAACCGAGAAGCATTGCGGCACGCATTTCAAAAACCGCTTTAACCATGGTTAAATTTCGCAAATTAGACGCAATAGCATAAAGCGAATTAAGACCAAGTCTTAACAGTTCGAGTTCCCTCATGTTTTCATAAACAGTTATATCGAGAACCTCACAAATATATGACGCGAGCGCAAGTTTTGTAACATCCTCGCGTATCGCATAAAAGTTTTCAATAAGCACGGCCTCTTTTATCCAGAAAAAACCGTCCTTCTCATAGAGCACAAACTCAGAATACGAAAACGGCTCAATGCACGGCAAAATTTTGCTCTTTGCCGAACGACTTCCCTTTGCGCATACTGCTATTTTTCCGCGCTCAACGGTAAAAAGAACAATCAGCCTATCGCTGTCCGTTCTTTCCACGGTTTTTAAAACCAAGCCTTTAATACCGATGAGCATATAAATACCTCTTTATTCGTCCTTATATCCGAAGTTGCCGACAGTCATAGCACTGTCGCGCCAATTTTCCTTTACCTTAACCCAAAGGTTTAAGTATACTTTCATTCCAAAGAAAGCCTCAAGGTCCTGTCTTGCATACGAGCCAACAAGTTTGAGCGCCTCACCGTTTTTGCCAACGATGATTCCCTTATGAGAATTTTTTTCACAGAATATTTCCGCTCTAATGCGTATTATGTTCTTTTCTTCCTTGAACTCCTCAATTACAACAGCTGTACCGTGCGGAATTTCTTTATTGAGCGTGCGAAGGAGTTTTTCGCGAATAATTTCCGCAACAATCTGTCGCTCAGGCTGATCGGTAATTGCATCCTCGGGGAAAAACCATACACTTTCATAAAGGAACTTGTCCACTTCTTCAAAAAGGCCTTTAATTCCCTTTCCGTTCTTTGCACAAAGCGGAACAACCGCATCAAAACTGTAATCAGCGGAGTATGCGGCAATAGTTTCGGCAATTGCCGCAGGGGTATGCTCATCAACCTTGTTTATAACGAGAATGCAAGGTGACTTTGTAGCCTTTACACGCTCAAGAATTCCCTTTTCAATGTCTCCCACACTCGGTACGGGCTCTACAACAAGCACCGTCAAATCCGATTCGCCGATACTGCCGTTTGCGGTCTTAACCATAAAGTCGCCAAGCGCTGTACGGGGTTTATGCATACCGGGAGTGTCAAGGAAAACATACTGATTTTCGCCATTTGTAAGAATACCGGTAATTCTGTTTCTTGTAGTTTGCGGCTTGTTTGAAACAATCGCAATTTTTTCGCCGCAAATTGTATTAAGCAATGTGGATTTTCCCACATTCGGTCTGCCAACTATTGCAATAAACGCTGTCTTTGTCATTTTTTCACCCTCGTCATTTAATCTCAAGTCCAAGCGCGCTCATAACAGCGCGCTGTTTTTCTCGCATAATTTTATCTTCTTCCTCGGAAATTTCATGATCATATCCGAGCAAATGGAGCACAGAATGCACGCACAAAAATGCAACTTCTCTATCAAATGAATGACCAAACTCGTCCGCCTGCTCTTTTGCGCGTTCAAGAGAAATAACAATATCGCCAAGTTCTGCGGCGGTACCGTCAAGTGCGTAAATCTCTTCGTTTTCAGTATCAAACATCGGGAACGAAAGGACATCCGTTGCACTGTCTTTACCGCGATATTCGCGGTTAAGTTCCTTTATTTCGGCATTGTCAACATAGGTCAGCGAAACCTCACAGTCAAAATCAATGCCCTCCATGGTGATAGCCGTTGAAATTGCGCTGTAAACAAGCTCATCAAGTTCTTCGGTTATCTCAAATTTATCCTGAGTATTTTCTGTGATAATATTAAGTTTCATTTTTACCTCTCGGTTTAAAAGTCTTTTGAACTGGGGCGTTTTTACGAGCCTCTTTTTCGTACTTTTCGTATGCAAGAATTATTTCCTGAACAAGACGGTGGCGAACTACATCACGCTCTGTAAAATGGTGAATACCGATACCGTTGATACCGTCAAGAATTTTAACAGCCGCGGCAAGTCCGCTCTTTTTGCCGCCGGGCAGGTCTGTTTGTGTAAGGTCACCCGTAACAATGGCTTTTGAATTAAAACCAAGGCGGGTCAAAAACATCTTCATTTGTTCGGGAGTTGTATTCTGCGCCTCATCAAGAATGATAAACGAGTCATCAAGTGTTCGTCCGCGCATATACGCAAGCGGAGCGATTTCGATTGTGCCCTTTTCAAGATGACGACTGTAATTGTCGGCTCCAAGCATCTCAAAAAGCGCATCATAAAGCGGGCGAAGATAGGGGTCAATTTTGCTTTGCAAATCGCCCGGCAAAAATCCAAGGCTTTCACCCGCTTCTACAGCGGGACGGGTAAGCACAATACGATTGACCTCTTTAGCGCGAAGCGCTTTTACAGCCATTGCAACCGCCAAAAAAGTTTTGCCCGTACCTGCAGGACCTACGCCAAGCACAATTGTATTTTTCTTGATTGTATTTATATATTTTTTTTGGCCGACTGTTTTAGCTTTTATC
>JAZQWE010000094.1:0-1384 GCA_045632225.1 Eubacteriales bacterium
CCACATGCCGCCCTTTGAGGGGAGAGCCAATTGCCTTTGTGTATATTCTGTGGCGGTTGGATTTACCATTCTGTAATAGAAGTGACCTGACCAGTGATATGTGAGATAAATTTCTCCCGATACAAAGGCCGAAAGATACGGACCTGCGCCGTCAAATGGGTGCTTGATAATTGTCGAGGGGCCTTCTTCTTCAAATGAAAGAGCTTTCCATTTGCCGCCATCCTCACTAATTGCAAATGAAATATCAAATGAAAGATCGGCTTGCCTTGCTTCAACAGCCATAAGTGACTTGCCGTTGTACAGTGTGGTTACCGCAGGCATTTGTCCCGCCCAATATGGAACGGCTTCGGTATAACTTTTGTCCTTTACATTTGGAATTTTTGTGCCGATTGATTCTTTAAATACACGGAGCGCAACATAGTTGTTTGTATCGCCCTCTTTTACCGACGGTGTCCATGTATAGCCGTTGTCATACGACTCTATCATCATTACATAGGTGGAGCGGCGGTCGGTGTCAAGTCCGTAGATGGCGTGATATTCAGCATTTGATGACCAGAATATCTGTAGTGTGCCGTCTGCAAGTCTGTGAATGTACGGCTCCCATCCCGAACCGGTGTAGATCTTTTGGTGTTCTCCCCAAACAATCTTGTCATTTTCATCAACTTTACCGCGTACAATGAAAATTCCGTTTAAATCCCAATAAGATTGCCAGTATTCATCATATCCGTCGCTCGGACGCTCATAGTAAACACATAGAATCTCGCCGTTGTCAAGCACAATCGCATCGGCATTGCAACCGATAAGGCGGTCTTTCTTTCCCTCAAGCGGGCCTTCGGTGTAAACAAAGTTTTTATCAGCATTGTTGGAGTTGTGGAGCACCTCGGGTGCATCCCAGTTTATACCGTCGCTTGAAAGTGTCCAATAAAGGTGGGGCCCCGTTTGCCCGCCCATGAAAAACAGTATAAAAAGGTCATCCCGTATTTGTTTTATGCGGGGGTAAAATGCGTTATCATAGCGGGTGTAGGTCGTTTTTGCGGAGTTTAAATCCAAGAGTTCACGATAATTTACCTCAACCGAAGTTGCTTTAATATCGTCATTTACATGGCTTGCTGTTTCAACGCTTTTGTTAAGGTCTTTGATTGTGATGACTTTTTTATCACTTGCGCCGGAAACTTTTGCAAAGTCGCTGTCTGTGAAAATACCCTTTGCGATAAGCCTGTCCTTTATGCTATCTCCGCTTTTTACAGTTGCATTTAGCGCTTTATAGCAAATCACAAATGCATCCCCACGCGTAAAATTGCTATCGGGAGTTTCGCTTTCGATGATACCCACCTTTTTAGCAAGCGCATAGGGATTGTTCCATGCAAAGTCCCCTCCAGCGTCA
>JAZQWE010000095.1:0-4123 GCA_045632225.1 Eubacteriales bacterium
AAGGCCAAGACCGTCACTTGCACCCTCGATAAGACCTGGGATATCGGCACATACAAATCCCTTTCCGTCACCGGTCGACACAACGCCAAGGCTTGGTGAAAGGGTTGTAAAATGATAATTTGCAATCTTGGGTTTTGCCGCGCTGATGCGGGAAATGAGCGAGGATTTGCCAACATTGGGGAATCCGACAAGTCCTACATCGGCAAGCATTTTAAGTTCAAGGATAACTTCTTTTTCCTCGCCGCGTGTACCGCCCTTTGCAAACTTTGGAATCTGTCTTGTGGGAGTTGCAAAGTGGCGATTACCCCAACCGCCTCTGCCACCCTTGCAAAGGATATAGGGCTCACAGTTAGACATATCCTTTATAATTTTTCCGCTTGCCGCATCGCGAACTATGGTGCCTGCGGGAACATCAATTACAACATCAGTGCCGTTTGCGCCGTGGCGCTTTGCCGCCTCGCCTCCGCCGCCATTTTCGGCTACAAACTTACGCTTGTAACGGAATGCGAGCAATGTATTTGTGCCATCGTGAATTTTAAGCACAATATTGCCGCCGCGACCGCCATCGCCACCGTCGGGGCCGCCGGCCGCAACATATTTTTCACGGCGGAAAGAAACCTTTCCGTCGCCGCCGTCACCGGCTCTTACATAAATTTTAACATGATCGACAAACATAGTCTGTCCTTTCTTACTTTTCTCCGCGCTCGCGGATGATTATCTTTATGGGAGTTCCCCTGAAACCGAATGTTTCGCGGATGCAATTTTCAATATAACGCTGATATGAAAAATGGAAGAGTTCGATGCTGTTTGCAAAAATTACAAATGTGGGGGGAGCAACGCTCGGCTGTGTCATGTAGTAAACCTTGAGGTGCTTGCCCTTATCGCTCGGAGGCTGAACTCTTGCGGTTGCATCATTAAGCATATCATTGAGCATACCCGTGGAAATGCGGAGTTTAGACTGCTCGTTGACATAGTTTATCATTTCAAAAAGTTTATTGATACGCTGACCGGTGAGTGCGCTGACAAAAAGAATGGGCGCATAGGTCATATATGAAAGCGCGTTGTAAATCTTTTTGGTGAACTCGTTAAAGGTATCGTTATCCTTTTCAATAAGGTCCCACTTGTTTACAACAACAATGCATGCCTTGCCCGCTTCATGTGCAATGCCCGCAATATGCTCGTCCTGCTCGGTAATACCCTCTTTTGCATCAATCATAAGGAGGCACACATCTGCGCGTTCAACGGCGGTGTGCGCACGAAGCACGCTGTATTTTTCAATAACCTCTTCTACCTTTGACTTGCGACGAATGCCCGCGGTGTCAATAAATGTATACTTGCCGTACTCACACTCAACCTTGGTATCAATTGCATCGCGAGTAGTACCTGCGATATTGGAAACAATAAGACGCTCCTCGCCAAGAATTTTATTGATAATGGAAGATTTGCCCGCATTAGGCTTACCGATTACGGCAACCTTGATTGTATCGTCCTCTTCTTCTTCGCTATCCTCTTTCGGGAGTTCATCAAAAATCGCATCAAGCAAGTCGCCCGAACCCGAACCGTGAATGGAAGAAAGTGCGATGGGGTCTTTATCAAATCCAAGTTCGTAGAACTCATAAAATTCAAACGGTACCTGACCCACACGGTCAACCTTGTTTACCGCAAGCACAACGGGTTTGCCGCTCTTTTTGAGCATAACCGCGATGTCGCGGTCATCTGCAACAAGGCCTGCATGAATGTCGCACATGAAAATAATCGCATCGGCTGTATCAATTGCGATTTCAGCCTGTGTGCGCATTTGCTTTAAAATAATATCATCGGTTTTAGGCTCGATACCGCCGGTATCGATTACAACAAATTCTCTGCCGCACCATTCGCCCTCACCGTAAATACGGTCACGGGTAACACCGGGGGTATCCTCAACTATCGCACGGCGCTCGCCTATAAGCTTGTTAAAAAGTGTGCTTTTGCCGACATTCGGTCTGCCCACTATTGCAATTATCGGTTTTGCCATCTTTTATTCCTCTGTAGTTATCTGAATTTTCAAAAAGTCTTGTGCATCTGCGGGAGAAATGTAATATCCAAGTACTTGCTGATACATGCCGCTATCTGTAACATATACTCCAAGACGAAGTCCATTTTCTACCTTTTCTATTGACACATACGGATATATGCCGTATGCCGCATTATACGGCGAAAAATCGGGCGCCATGTCAAATCTGCCGCTCTTGAACGCCGCAAGCATTTTTTCATAATCAACAATATCGGGAGTTTCTAAAATCTTGCCGGTTTTTGGGTCAATATTTACGGTGTAAAGAACTTCTCCGCCCTCTTCGCTGTTTTCGTAGTATATAGCGTAGTTGCCGGAAAACACAGCGGAAAGAATATTATCGCTCTTATAAATGTGCGTAAGTTTCACATCGTATTCGGCTGTGCCGCCGAGATCTTTAATTGAGGAAATGTTTGGAATATAACTTTTCAAAATTTCCTCGGATTTTGCGGTGAGTATCGCATCAAGTTCTTCATCCTTAAGAGTAAGAACTTCATATTTAGCATCAACATTATCGCCGTAATTATGTGTAATTTCGGTAACAATAGGCTCAGTTGTCACCTCTTTGGTAGTTTGTGCGGTTGCAACTGCAATCGGCTCGGTTTTCTCGGTGACATCGGTAGTTTCCTGCACATCTTTTTTACATGCACAGAGCAAAACGGAAAACGATAATGCCAAAACTAACAGTTTTTTCATAACTTACCTCCTAAAAAGGCTCTACTCCGAAAATCTTTGCAACAAAGTCACATCCCTCATCGGTCGAGAACTCAACATTAACTGAAAGTTTTTCGGCAAGTTCCTTGTGTGACATTCCGCAAAGGAAAAGATCCCCCTCGCTACGGAGCGTATTGGCGGGAAGGATAAGCGTTTGTCCAAGTTCCTTGCCCGAAAGTTGCTCAAAAATATCCTTGCCGGTAAGAAGTCCTGAAACGGTTATCTGCTCGCCAAAAAAGTTGTTTGTAATCTTATATACATTAACAGTAAGATTTTCGCAAAGCGATGAAAGTTTGTCACAAAGTGATTTTATAAATTCGTATGCCGCGGCGCCTGTCGCAACCGACACGGTGCGTTTTTCATCCCCAAGTGTTTCGATATAATCCGGCAAAAAGTCAAGTTCGCTTCCAAATTCTTCTGCAAGCGAAGCAATCATGCCAACACCGTTTTCAATCTGTGTAAAATCCTCATAAAAATCGGCACTCGGAATCGGCATGCCACACTTGATATAAAGTTCATCCGCGGGATAAAAGAGTCTTGTACCGTGCTTTTTCTTGCACTCATCGCCAAAGGCGGTTACGGCATTGATAACATTGATGCACTCTTCTTTTGTGAAAGCCTCAAGCGGATAGAGTCCGTCACGGAACTTTGTAAGTCCTGCGGGCACAATTGAAACCGAATCCATCTCGGGATAAAGCTTTTCAAGATCCTCCATTGTGCGAAGGAGTTCGTCGCCGTCATTTACACCCTTGCAAAGGACTATCTGTCCGCGCATGTGTGTGCCACCGTTTTTGAATTTTTCGAGATATGAAAGCACCTCGCCCGCGTGTTTATTCTTCATCATTTTAACGCGAAGCTCGGGATTTGTGGTATGCACCGACACATTTATCGGCGTGATATGCATGTTTATGATTCGGTCAACATCGCTTTCCGAAAGATTTGTGAGTGTGATGTAATTACCGTGCAAAAACGAAAGGCGCGAATCATCATCTTTAAAATAAAGCGACTCGCGAAGCCCGCTTGGAAGTTGGTCAATAAAACAAAAGATACATTTGTTTTCGCAACGCTGTTTTTTATCCATCAGCGGTGTTGCAAAATCAAGACCTATATCGTCATACTCGCCCTTGTCAATATGAACGGTGAAAATCTCTTCACCGCGGCGAAGTTTTACATCAATGCTTGTATCTGCAAGATAAAAACGGTAATCAAGCACATCGGAAATTTCATTTCCGTTTATTGCAATAAGTATGTCACCGCTTGCAATGCCTGCACGCTGTGCGCGACTGTGCAAAAGCACCTCTGTAATTTCTACCATTTTTACCACCTACCTTTTTTGCACAGAATACGCCAATATACTTT
>JAZQWE010000096.1:0-2102 GCA_045632225.1 Eubacteriales bacterium
ACCGTTCCGCCAAGCGACAAAAGCATTTGTTTTACCCCATTTTTCGGCAACGCGCGTATTGTTTTTATCGGATGCAACAAATAAAAGGCACGAAAGCGCGCCGTAAAATACCCGCCAGCAATGAATGTTAAAAGCGCCGCAAGTGTTTGTAAAATATCCATAATATTTTCTCACCTCGCTTAATAATATGTACCAAATGAGTTGTTTTTGTGAATTTTGAATTTTTTTCATAAAAAGGCTTGATTTTTCCTTTTATTATGCTACAATATACCATGTTAGCACTCGGATATAAAGAGTGCTAATCCGACAGAGTTTTTAATTAAAATTTATCATATTTGGAGGTACATTATGACACTTAATCCGCTTTCCGACCGCGTGGTTGTAAAAATGGTAGAACTTGAGGAAACTACCAAGAGCGGCATCATTCTCCCCGGCACCGCTAAAGAAAAACCCCAGGTTGCCGAAGTTGTTGCTGTTGGCCCCGGTGCTGAAAAAGACGGCAAACTTGTTCCTATGACCGTTAAGGTTGGCGACAAGGTTATCACAAGCAAATACTCGGGCACCGAGGTTAAGCTTGGCAATGATGAATATGTTATCGTTCGTCAGGACGATATTCTCGCAACTATCAACTAAGGAGGATTTTAGAGATGGCAAAGGATATTCTCTACGGTATTGAAGCAAGAGATGCGCTTGTAAGAGGCGTTGATAAACTTGCTAACACAGTAAAAATTACACTCGGCCCCAAGGGCAGAAATGTTGTACTTGACAAAAAGTACGGTTCCCCCCTCATCACCAATGACGGTGTTACAATCGCTAAAGAAATCGAGCTTGAAGATGCTTCCGAAAACATCGGCGCACAGCTTGTAAAAGAAGTTTCCGCAAAGACCAATGATGCGGCAGGTGACGGTACTACCACCGCTACCCTTCTCGCTCAGGCAATGATTCACGAGGGTATGAAGAATGTTACCGCCGGCGCAAACCCCATGGTACTCCGCAAGGGTATCGCAAAGGCCGTTGATGCAGCTGTTGAGGCTCTCCGCGCAAATGCAAAGAAAGTTAACGGTACAGCGGACATCGCAAGAGTAGGTACTGTTTCCTCCGGCGATGAAGTTATCGGCAATCTCATTGCAAACGCAATGGAAAAGGTTACTGCAGACGGCGTTATCACCGTTGAAGAGTCCAAGAGTGCGGAAACCTATTGCGAAGTAGTTGACGGTATGCAGTTTGACCGCGGCTACCTCTCCCCCTATATGGCTACAGACATGGATAAGATGGAAGCTGTTATCGATGACGCGTTCATCCTTATCACCGACAAGAAGATTTCCAACATTCAGGAAATCCTTCCCCTCCTTGAGCAGATTGTTCAGGCAGGTCAGAAACTCGTTATCATCGCAGAAGATGTTGAGGGCGAAGCGCTCACAACTCTCGTGCTTAACAAACTCCGCGGCACATTCACATGTGTTGCCGTTAAGGCTCCCGGCTTTGGCGACAGACGCAAGGAAATGCTCCGTGACATTGCTATCCTCACCGGTGGTGAGGTTATCACCTCCGACCTCGGTCTTGAACTCAAAGACGCTACCCTCGACCAGCTCGGCCGCGCGCGCCAGGTAAAGGTTAACAAAGAAAAGACCATTATCGTTGACGGTGCGGGTTCAAGCGACGAAATCAAGGCAAGAGTTGCACAGATTCGCGCAGAATTTGCAGTTTCCACATCCGAGTTTGACAAAGAAAAACTCAGCGAGCGACTTGCAAAACTCGCAGGCGGCGTTGCTGTTATCAAAGTAGGCGCGGCTACCGAAGTTGAAATGAAGGAAAAGAAGCTCCGCATCGAGGACGCGCTCAACGCTACCAAAGCGGCTGTTGAAGAAGGCATTGTTCCCGGTGGCGGAACCGCTTATATCAACACTATCCCCGCTGTGAAGGCTCTTTGCGATACTGTTGAAGGCGACGAACTCATCGGTGTTAAACTCGTGCTCAAGGCACTTGAAGCACCCCTTAGCCAGATTGCACAGAATGCAGGCCATGACGGTGCGGTTGTAGTTGACAAGGTTAAGAATGCGGACAAAGTTGGCTTTGGCTTTGATGCTTACAACGAAGTTTAT
>JAZQWE010000097.1:0-7612 GCA_045632225.1 Eubacteriales bacterium
TTCCGAACCTTAAGGTTCGGAATTTTTTATTACTTTCTTGCTTCGAGTATAATTTCACGGGATTTTTTGCAAAGTTCAGTAATTTCATCCCATTTACCGCCCTCGATAAGGTCGGCTGTAACCATATATGAGCCCCCGCACGCACAGATTACAGGACAGCCTATGTACTCACCAAGGTTTTTAAGTGAAATGCCACCGGTGGGCATTACTTTAAACATTGGGAACGGAGCCGCCATCGCCTTGATTTTTGCAAGTCCGCCGGATTGTTCAGCCGGGAAGAATTTTATAATTTCCAAGCCGAATTTATAAGCGGCATGGTAATCGGTCGGTGTGGTACAACCGGGATAAATCTGGACGCCCTTTTTCTTGCAATAAGCAACAAGTTCAGCATCAAATCCGGGAGTTACAATAAAGTTGGCACCCGCCGCGATTGCTTTATCAATATGCTCGGTTGTAAGCACGGTTCCCGCGCCAAGGAGCATGTCGGGGCATGCCTCCTTCATTAACGCAATTGCACGGTCTGCGCCGGCGGCGCGAAATGTAACTTCTGCCACACCTACGCCACCGTCTGCAAGCGCTTTGGCAAGCGGAGCTGCATCTCTGTCGGGATTTGAAAGTTTTATAACCGGAACAATACCGATTTCTTCAATTCTTTTGTTTACCGAATTTTCCATAGTAACCTCCAATTATTCCTTGGGAACGATTGGGTAGAGCTGAATGGTGTTGCCACCGTCTACAACAAGTTCAGCACCCGTGGTATTTCTTGCATGAGCGGCAAAATAGAACACGGCTTCTGCAACATCCTCACCCACCGCAACATCACCAAGGGGAGTAAATCTTGAAGGAACACTCTTATAAAAGTCAGGGTTCTTTTCCCAACGGTCTGTCTTTATCATGCCGGGAAGCACCGCGTTTACGCGGATGTTGTATTTGCCAAGGTCAAGTGCCATAGCTCTCATCATTCCGAGCTGACCGCCCTTTGATGCGGAATATGCCACTCTGTCGGGAATTGCACGATATGCGGTATTGGAGTTAACGAAAACAATGTTTCCGCCGCCGTTATCCTTCATGCGTCTACCCGCGTGCTCGCAGAGGCAATAATTCCAAATCACATTGGTATTCAATACTTTGATGAAATCCGAAAGAGGATTTTCAAAAACCTTTATGCCAAGACCCTGGTCAGCGGCATTGAGCACTAAAGTTTCAACAAAAAGTCCCTTTTTGTCAATGTCGGCAAACATTGCTACAACCGAAGCCTCATCAACATTGCCGTCTGCGCCGATAGAGTCTATTGCATAGCCTACAACCTCAATGTCGGGAAAACTTCTACGGTACTCGACCTCTTTTACAGCGACCTGCTCACTGTTTCTGCCGGTAAAGATGACATTATAGCCCTCTTTGGCAAATTTTTCTACGATATCAACTCCGGTATTTATACATGCACCGGTGATTAAAACTGTCTTTTTCATATTAGTCTTTCTTCTTGTCGTATACTCTTACAAAGTCAACGATAAATGCGTCATCAACAAAATCGCCCTTTACAGCAAACTTTGCTTCTTTAAGATCCATGCCCTTTGCCTTCATCTGCTGAATGCGGCGATAGCCTCTTACCTCGGTGGAAAGAACGATATACTGCGGTACATGGGATACATGCGCATTACATCTTGAAACCTCTTTACCGTCGCAATAGAAGACATAACCCTCGGGGCTCCAATCCATGCCGAAATAATGCCAACCGTCCTCGGTTTCCTCAAGTGAATACTTTACTCTGCCGTCATGCTTAAACTGTGTAGCATATCCACCCATAATGTTACCGGTGGTAGCCTGATTTTCATGGAAGTACTCAAAAATGTCATTTTCTACGCCGCACCATTCAGGCTCAAAGCGAGCACCGATGGAGGGGGACTGTGTCCAAAACGCACTCCACATTTCCTCAGGCAACTTCTGCATCTTGCATCTGCACTCGTAATAACCGTAGCGATGCTGGAACTTTGCAGGCTCCAGAGGACCAAGGGGCCAGAAGGGGTCATTACCGCTTGGAGGACGCTTTGTTCTGTCGCAGGGTACATCATAAGAAAGGCATCCGGTCTGAAGTTGGGGAGATACATAGAATCCGTCGCGCTCGGTTCTGTGAAGTTCTACATGGCTATTACCGTCAAGAACTACGCCCTTGTCGGTATACGCCTCAAACTCTCTGCCCCAAAAATGAATTCTGTGATTCCACTTTGTTGTGTCAAGTTCGGTGCCGTCAAATTCATCGGACCAAACAAGTTCCCATTCGCCGTCTTCGGGAAGGTATGAAGGCTCATGACCTTCTACTTCATACTTTTTCATCGTTATTACTCCTTGATATGTATATTAAAAATAAAATTCGGTTTTTGCGGGACGAATATCGGTAAGCGCTCCCGTATAATGGCGGAGGTTGTGCTCAACATAAGGATGTTCAAGGCACGCTTCTTCGTTAAGCTCGATACCAAGACCCGGCTTATCGCCAATCTTTATGCGACCGTTTTCGTAAACAAGACTTTCGTTTGTAACATCTTTTCTCCAATCCACATCGCTGTTCATAATTTCAAGGATGCAGAAATTAGGACAACATGCGGCAAGCTGAAGCGTTGCGGCATTTGCAATAGGGCCGGAGGGATTATGGGGTGCAAAAGGAATATAATGCGCTTCTGCCGCCGCCGCAATCTTTTTAAGTTCCATAATACCACCCGCGTGAGAGATATCGGGTTGGATGTAGTCGCATGCACGGCGACGGAAGAGTTCGTTGTAATCAAAACGGGTATAGAGTCTTTCACCTGCGGCTATAGCAACGGGGGACTTGGCTCTCACAGCCTCAAGCGCCTCAAGATTGTTTGGAGGCACGGGTTCCTCAAGGAACATTGGCTTAAACTGTGCAATCTCCTGCGCAATTTTGATGCCCGTAGGTACATCAAAGCGACCGTGCGCCTCGATAAGCAAATCAACCTTATCGCCAACCGCATCGCGTACAGCGGCAATACAACGCAAAGCCTTATCAAGGTCGGCATTTGATATCTGCAAATAACTCTTGCCAAACGGATCCCACTTCATAGCGGTAACGCCTCTCTTTACAGCCTCTTTTGCCTTTTCACCAAACTCCTCCGGCTCTTTTGCGCCTGCAAACCATCCGTTTACATAGATGCGGCAATCTTCGTTAACCTTGCCTCCAAGAAGCTGATAAACAGGAACACCAAGGGATTTTCCAAGGATGTCCCAAAGTGCCATTTCAACCGCGGACAAAGCAGACATAAGTACCGCACCGCCGCGCCAATATGCATCACGGTAAATATCGTGATAGTGCTTTTCAATCTGTCGTGGATCCTTGCCAACAAGATAACTTTTGATATGCTCAACTGCACCGACAAGCGCTTTTTCTTTGTATTCGAGAGTTCCCTCGCCGACGCCGGTAATTCCCTCGTCGGTGTAAACCTTGACAAATACCCAGTTTGTGCGGAAACAGTCAACCACAAAAGTTTTTACATCTGTTACTTTCATCTTTATATTTCCTTTTCTTTATATGTTTCGAGCACCACTTTGTTTTCTGCTTTAAAAATCTCGTGAGTAAGCTCATCAAACATGCCTATATGATACGGCACCGCCATTTTTGCACCGCTGATTTTTGAAAATCTTTCGGCATCATCAGCATTCATATTATTGCCAACGCCGTTAACGGGAAGAAATATCACATCAATATTGCTTGGAAGTTCTTTGAAAATTTCGCTGTTATAAAGCGTGTCACCCGTAATATAATAGGTCTTTTCCGCCTCCAAGTCCTCGATAACAACTCCGATAGCGTATACATCGCTATGCTCTGCGGTGACCGCTTTAAATCTAAAGCCACATTCAGTCCACTCGGTGTGGCGGTTGAACTGAACATAATTATGCTCGCCGCCGTGCGTTCTTGCCTTTTGCCATACTGAAGACGGGCAAAGCACCGTCATTGCCTTTGAGGTTTTCTCAAAAAATCTCGGTGCGGTTTCGGGGTCAAAGTGGTCAAGATGATCATGGGTAAACACCATAATATCAGGCTCAACGCCAAAAAGACTTTCATCAACGGGAACGCGCCGAAAATTTTTCGGCGCTACCCTTTCCACGCTGTTTGATAAATACGGGTCAACCATTATCTTTGTTTTTCCATTGTCAAAAAGCAATCCTGCCTGACCTATCCATGTAACCTTCATTTAGTTAATCTTTTCTCCGTCCTTGATAATTTCATCGGGGAAATTACGATAATTAAGGCAAAAACCGTCCTGCTCGGAAATCAAAACGGGAGGCTCGCCCCAAACATCAATAACATCGAACACAAAGCTTGTATATTCCTCGTATCCTTCTTCTGTCTTCAACTTGCCGTTACTATCGTCGAAGTATGAAACATAGGTAGCAACGATCTTGCTGCCATTCTTCCAGATAAGTTCCATATCCTCATAGTCATATTCATCGGCATGGCTTAAAAATGTACCGATTATCGCTTCTTCTTTGTCATTTAAAAACATTTTTTCCTCCAAAAATCACTTCAAAAGGGTCGCTGTGTTTGTAGCGGCAACCCATCCGATATTATCATTTGAAACTCCGAGTGCATTTGCTATGGCACGCACGGGGAGATATGTGCGATTCTTTTCGATAACCGCAGGTGAGTCAAGCGAAACCGCCTTGCCGTTAACGGTCATGGATGAGGAACCGATTGTAATCGATATCTTTACATCTTTGCCCGTAAGGGTTGCTGTGCGTGTTGTTGCGTCCCATGCAATTCCGTCATTTTCAATTCCGAAAGCATTTGCAAGGAAGCGCACAGGGAGCATAGTGCGATTGTTACGGTTTATGGGGGCTGCATCAAGAGTTTGCGCCGCTCCGTTTATGTACGCGGTGGTAGAGCCTATAGTAAGCTGAACCATTGTTTTTGTGCCTAAAACATACTCAAAAACATCGCTTGCACCGTTGGTATAGGGGATAACATCGCCCTCTCCCGAAACAGCAAGTTTTTCCGCCGCCTTGCTTGAAAGATGGGCATACGCACCCTTTTCAAGATAAACCGCAAAGTGCTTGCCACTCGACGCTTTTGTGACAAATTCCACATTATCGGTAACATTAAGCATTGCGCCTGCGTGAACATATATAGTACAGTTTTCACCTTCGCAAACGAGGTTAATATTATCAAAAGTGATGTCGCTGTAGATATGCAATATGGTGTTTTCTGCAATAGAGAATGCCGCATCGGCATTGGATGTGCGGTAATCATTACCGCCATACACAGAAGTAAATGTAACCGGTTTTACCCAAGTGGTAAGACTGAATTCAGCGGGATTTCCCGATGCATAGATGTGGGATTTTCCGCTTACAACTACTGTGCCGCCCACGGGCAATTTTTCAGCTACGCCTACGCCGTAATTTTTAACTGCAGTTTCTGCGCTTCTACCGTCATTTTTGTTATTGCCGTTTGCATTGTCCACAAAGCAAACGCCCGCAACGCGCTCGATAGAGTCGCTGTTTGCGTTGGCATCGCCGACAACCTTTACCTTGTCGCCTATAGTGATGTCGCCGTTACCCTCGATACTTGAGTAGGTACCGCCGTTAATCACAGCTTTTGCGCCTGAAGATACGATAATGTTAAGATAGTTACCGTTAACCGGAACTGTTGTAACACTATCTGTGATGGTAAGAGTAGCACCGGGCGCAACTATAACTGTTGCATCCTGATGCAAAATTATATTATCAAAGGTGATGTTACTGCCGATAGTAAAAGTAACATCGCTCTTGAACTTAAGTACACCGCTTGCAGGATTATCTGCAGATTCTGAATTTCTATAGTCTTTACCGCCGTATACCGCGGTAATAACAGTATCACCTTCAACACGCCATTCGTAATTGGAACCAAGATACATTTTTTCGCACGCTACGAGTGTACCGCCGTTTTTAAGTATAGATGCCACGCCTGTTCCGGTGGTGCTTCCCCATCCGGTTTTGGGAGTCTGATCGGTAAGACCGTCATTCGCTGCCTTACCGTTGTTGTGTGACATATACGCAACGGTATTTTTTGCCACATCTGCCAAAACTCTTGCATTTTCACCGATGATGATTTCGCCATCACCCTCAACGCTCTTAAAAGTACCGCCATTGATTACGGCTTTTGCGCCCTTTTCAACGATAATGGTTATATAGTTATCAGCTCTTGGAACGGTTTGTACAGTATCGGTAACGGTGAGTGTTGCACCCTCTGTTACCGTGATAGTTGCATCTTGGAACAGAATAACATTGTCAAATGTCAAATCACTAGCAACGGTAAAGGAAACATTGGGCTTGAATTTAAACACGCCGCTTGTAGGGTTGGTTGCAGGCAACGGATTTCTGTAATCCCTGCCGCCGTAAACTGCGGTGATAAGGGTTTCGCCGCCCACTTTCCACTTGTAGTTTGCACCAAGATACAATTTTTCGCATGCAACAAGTGTACCGCCGTATTTGAGCACGCCGGCAACACCCGTGCCAGAAGTGTTACCCCAACCGCTCTTTGCGGTAGTGGGTGTAAGGCCGTCATTTGAGTTGTCGCCGTTGTTGTGCGACATATACACAACCGCACCGTCAACCTTTACTGCAGAGGAGATAACTTCGCTATCAGCTACCTTACCAAGTTCAGGTTCGGCAGTAGTGGGCTTGTCCCCCGTTGCATATTCACCTTCGTAAACTACAACGTTGTCACCGATAACTACGTTACCAAGACCGTCGATGCTCTTGTAAGTACCGCCGTTGATAACTGCCTTTGCACCTCTTGCAACAGTAATGCTTGAATAGTTGCCTGAGCGAGGAAGCGTCTGCACGGTATCAGTAATAGTGAGCGTTGTACCTTCAGCTACAGATATTTTTGCATCCATAAAGACAATAACATTGTCAAGTGTTACATCACTTGCTATTGTCCAGGTTATATTGGGCTTAAACTTAATAACACCGCTTTTAGGATCGTTTGCGGGAGATGCGTTTCTGTAATCTTTGCCGCCGTGAACCGCGGTAATGGTGGTTGCACCGTTTACATTCCACTTGTAATTTGCGCCGATATACATCTTTTCAACAACTACAAGAGTACCGCCGTTTTTAAGCACACCGGCAACTCCGGTGCCGTTTACAGCGCCAAGCGCCGCCTTGGGAGTGGACTCTGAAAGACCGTCATTTGTAGCCGCACCACCATTGTGCGATATATACGCAACGGTAGTTGCAGAGGCAAAAATCCCCAGCGATATAGCCATACAAAGCGATATTAAAAACAGAATCAGTTTGTTTTTCATCTTGCTCTCCTTTTATTATTCAAAGGGACTTACACCAATTTCTTCAAAACAGAAATTACATCGCCAAGGCCAACAGATCCGTTTGCATCTGTGTCATAATAACCGCTGTAATCGCCGCCGTTAATTACCTGACCCAAAACTATGAGCGCATCCTCCAAAGTTACTGTGCCGTTGCGGGACACATCATAGCGATACTTGTTGGAAGGAAGTTTTTGAGGTGTGCTTGAAGGCCCTCTTACTGTAAGAATGTCGGGACCGTTCGGGTCATCCGGATTTTCAACAAACTCGATGAGGTCAACGCAAACCTGACGGGGACT
>JAZQWE010000098.1:0-5323 GCA_045632225.1 Eubacteriales bacterium
CGCCACCTTGTGCTCCCTCAAAACATTGATGACTCAAAGGATGTTATCGATGAGTTTGACAGACTTTGCAAGGGCAGAGCGTATCTTTCGATAATGCGGCAATATACACCGCAAATGGAATGCCCATACAGCGAACTTGCAAGGCCGCTTGTGCAAAGTGAGTATGATGAAGTTGTGAATTATGCACTTATGTGCGGTATAAAAAACATCTTTTTGCAAGATGGAGAAAGCGTGTCGGAAAGTTTTATTCCGCTGTTTAATTATGAAGGAGTGTTGAAAAATGGTACTTAATACTGAACAAATCAAAAGCATTGCGACAAACTGCATCGATGTGCGTCCCCGCGAAAACGGCAGAACATGTTTTGCCCGTTTCACCGATAAACAGGTTGAGATTTATAAAAGCCGTAATTTTGTAGGTCAGCCGCCTTGCAATGCGGGTGTTTGCCTTGATTTTACCTATGACGGCGAAGTTATCGCGTTTGAGTTTGATATTATTTCGCGCACAAGCCGTAATTTTTTATCTATTGACTTGTATGACGGTGATGTAATGGTTCACTCTCTTTTCACATACTGTGACAGCGAGGGTCAGCGTCAGTTTTTCTACAAATTTGCAGAGAAAAAGGAGCGCAGAGTGCGCATTTTCCTTCCTTATTCTTGTGGCCTTGAAATTTGGAACTTTATTTTGGACGATGGCGCAAAAGTTGTTCCCACTCCTACCGAGGGTAAAATTAAATATCTTGCAATCGGTGACTCCATCACACACGGTTATGACAGCCACTATACCTCAATGACTTATGCAACCACAGTTGCTCGCCATTTTGATGCGCTCTATCTCAATCACGGTGTTGGCGGATATGTTTTCCTTGCGGAAAGCATTGACGAGGAGCTTCCTTTTGCCCCCGATGTTATCACCGTTGCATACGGTACAAATGACTGGGGACGCTATCTTAATGATGAGGATAAATATCGCGCGGCAGCTACCGAATATTTTGAAAAACTTTGCAAAGTTTATCCCAAGGCAAGAATTTTCGGTATTCTCCCCGTATGGCGTGACGATGAGGACAGACGCCCCGAGCGTATGCCTTTTACAAGGGTGTATGAAATTTTGAGGCAGGTATATGCCGCTTACGGCGTAGAGGTTATTGACGGTGAAAAGGCAGTACCGCATATGCGTAGTTTTTATACCGACGGTTTGCACCCCAATACCGTAGGTCAGCATGTATACGGACTCTCTGTAATCGAAGCACTTGAAAAAGCAGGTATCAAAAAATAATGGCAAAGAACAAAGAAAAAGATGTCAAGACCAACGCCATGCGAATTCTTGAAACTCTTGGCGTTGATTTTGAGGTTATCACTTATGAGTGTGATGGGTTTATCGACGGCGTTCATCTTGCAGAAAAACTCGGTCAGCCTAAAGAGTCGACATTTAAAACACTTGTTGCGGTTGGAAAGAGCGGGGGATATTTTGCATTTGTAATCCCTGTTGCCGAGGAGCTTGACCTTAAAGCTGCGGCGAGAGCCGTTGGTGAAAAGGCGGTCGAACTTATTCCCGTTAAAGACATCACCAAGGTTACGGGATATGTTCGCGGCGGATGCACCGCAATCGGAATGAAAAAGGATTACCCAACTGTTATTGACGAAAACTGTATTTTGTATGATTTGATTATGGTTTCAGGAGGCAGAATTGGCTCGCAAATCCGTCTTTCTCCCGATGATTATATCCGCGCAACAAGCGCAAAATGCTTGCCGATAATTTTTTGACAAGATTTTTCAAAAAACATATTGACAAAAGCAAATATTACTGATATAATAACTGTCGTTGCCACGGCAGTTAGATGTACCTTTAGCTCAGTTGGATAGAGCAACTGCCTTCTAAGCAGTAGGTCGAGGGTTCGAGTCCCCCAAGGTACGCCATACCTCACCTACAGTGAGGTTATGGTGGGCGTAGCTCAGTTGGTTAGAGCGCCAGGTTGTGGCCCTGGAGGTCATGGGTTCGATTCCCACCGCTCACCCCATAAAAACAAAAAAGGAACGCATGTGCGTTCCTTTTTTGTTTTTATCGCAGTACAGCAGATAAATCGAACCCACTCGTTGCATGGCAACGAAAGAAGTGTGCGAGTTGCAAAAGAAAAAATAATCGCCAAGAATGGCGCACACTTTGGGTTCAGATTCCCACCCTCGAACGCATGTGCGTTCTTTTTTTGTTTTTATCGCAGTACAGCAGATAAATCGAACCCGAAGTAATTGTTGCCTTTTTTGAAAAATCGTGCTAATATAATTGTATCTCACCTATGGAGGAAACCATGAAAAAATTATTTGCATTCCTACTTTTTGTTTCAATTTTTATGCTTACGGCTTTTGCCGCAACAGAGCCTACGGTTACAAGCAATGCTGTTGGATATATTGACTACACAAACGGCAATAACAATAGCGATGGACAAAGCGCCGCAACTGCCAAAAAACAACTCATGGCGATTGATGCAAACGGCGTTATTTCTCTTGTTAAAGACGGCGGCACAATTGTAGTGTCCGGCAAAATGCTTGTTGCGGGCGACTATAATATGCCCAAACTCGGCTCCGCTCTTAAAATAACATCAAATGACGGCACAAACGATTATAAAAATCTTGAGCCCGTAAAAAATCCCGCATGCGCCCTAAAGATGACTGATGGGGCAAATATGACGCTTTATCAGGATACCGTTATTGACGACATCATTCTTTTTCAAGAAGTTAAAGAGTCTAATACAATCACAATTGCTTCGGGCAATACGCTTGTGATTGGCGAAAAAGTCATAACTGTCGGTAGCCCTTATTCGGGTACACCTTGTTATATGTCCCTTCATGCCGAAAAAGGAGCAATCCTTATTGTTAAAGCGGGTACATATCAAAAAATAACCGGGGATGGAGAAATTCTTATCAGCGATGGCGTTGAAATTATCGAAAAGAATGCAATCGGCGACGATAAAAAAGCGGCGGTTGCAAACGCACTCTATTTTCTTGGACTTGTAAAAGGGTATGACGATAGCGGAAGTGACTTGGGCCTCGACAACAACATCACCCGTGTTGAAGCGGCCGTGCAGATCATCCGCTTTCTCGGTGCAGAGGAAAAAGCACTTTCAAATGACTACAGCCTTGCCTTTACCGATGTCCCCGCATGGGCAACTCCCTATGTCGGTTATGCTTTTGAAAACGGAATTATCAGCGGCAGAAGTGCAGTAAAGTTTGACCCTGACGGTACTGTTGATGAGGCACAGTTTTTAACACTTTTGCTTCGTGCGATGGACTATAGCGACAAAAACGGTGATTTCGTTTGGAGCAATCCGTTTTCACTTGCGAATTCAATTTCGCTGATTGGACATGACACCGCATCAGGAAAATTTACTCGAGGTGATGCTTTTGCGGCGTGTTACAATGCACTTTTGGCTAAATGCAAAGGAGGAGAAGGTGTGGCTGACAAATTTATAAAGGATGAAATCATTACCGAAAAGGCATACGGCTATGCAAAGCGTATTGCTGAGGGCGAGGTTATTACTGTTGCGTGCGTTGGCGATAGCATAACGCAGGGCACAGGCGCATCTGTTGCATCCAAGTTCAGTTATCCCGCACAGCTTCAGAAAATGCTTGGCAAAGGATTTAAAGTGGTTAACTGTGGCAAGGCATCATCCTATGTAATGAATCTCGACTCCGAATACAATGTGAAAAAGACAAGCCCAAATCTTTGGTATCCCAATACAGCAGAGTATTCTAAACTTAAAAGTTCGGATGCTGATATTGTTATCGTAATGCTTGGCACAAACGATGCGCGTAGTATGACAAATCCTGCCGCAATTGACGATTTTGTTTCCTCGTACAAGGCACTTATTGCAGATTTTGCGGCAATGGAGTCAAAGCCTGAAATCTACCTTTCTTCAATGATACCCGCAACCAATGCGGATATCACAAATCAAGGAACGGTTTATATTCTTCCTGATGTTATAAAGACAATCGCAAGCGAACTTAAACTTCCTTTTATCAAGACTCATGAAAATTTGCACGATTATTACTGTGTAATGCTTGATTACAATGACAGAGTGCATCCAAACGATGCTTCTTACCCCGCGCTTGCCGAGAATTTCTTTAAAGAAGTTTTTGATGGCGATAGAGAGGTAACCCAATTGCCGATTGCAAAGGGTGATGTTGTATATGTCAGCGGTTTTGGCAAGAGTGCAAACGATGGCGCAACTCCCGAAACTGCGGTAGACAATCTTGGCCTTGCAATTGCAATGCTTCGCAAAAACGGAGGTACTGTTGTTGTATCCGGCACACTTGAGGTTAAGGAAACACACCTTGTAAAATGTAATGGCAATGTTACCGTGACAAGTGTTTACGGCGGTGTTGACTATAGAGAAAGCAATTCGGCGCAGCTTCTTGTAGGCGGAGGAATTACGCTTGCAAGCCCGCTTGCTTTTGAAAATTTAAACATTAAAACAACCGTTAGCGGCAAGAGCATTAACTGCAACTACAACGATTTTACTGTTTTAGACGGCGTTGTTTGTACGGGTGCAGGTGACATTGCAATCAACGGCGGATACAGAATTGCGGCGGGCGCGCTTACACCCGCTCAGGTATCCTCGCACAGCGACTGTACAATCAGTATCGCAAGCGGAACATGGTCAGTTCTTCGCGGTGGCAACATGCGTACCGCAGAGGGAACTCCCGTTGGTACGATTGACAAGGGCGTAACCCATACTGTAAACATCACGGGCGGCAAGTTTACATACGACGGTGTAAATGCAAATACCGCCGTAGGCATGAACGGTTGCGACGGTGATGTGTACTTCAATGTCAGCGGCGGTGAGTTTGTTGGTGGCGTTTATGCGATTCATCGTACCGGAACAAATAAAACCGGCAATCCCGCAACATTTAACGGTAATCTCCAAATGAATGTTTCGGGTGGCGTATTCCACAAGGATATAGCAATCTATCACAGCGCAGACACTCCCAAAATCAATGGAAAAACTTCATTTTTTGTTGATAGCGCACTTTCTGACAAAGTAAGGGACGAACAGTAAAAAACTTTCAAAAAAATATTGACAATGTCACTTTATTGTGGTAGCATAATAGCATACAGATAAACCGTTGATTGAGAGTAGTACCCGATACAACTTCACTCAAAGAGAGCCGCAGGCGGTGTGATTGCGGTAGTGAAACATCGGTGAATGGACTCATGAGGGCAAACCGAACCGTTTTTTGGTGTAGGGGCGACGGCAGGCATCCGTTACAGTGCTGTGTGTATGTTAGTACACGATGAGAGCGTATCACGGATACGAATTTGGGTGGCACC
>JAZQWE010000099.1:0-1459 GCA_045632225.1 Eubacteriales bacterium
CCCTTGGTGAGGTAGAACTTGAAATCGGTAGTGCCGTCTGTAACGCTCTCGCACTTCCAGTCCTTGGAATAGTCAAAGCGAAGAGATGTACATTCAGCAAAAGGAATCTCGCCGTCGATGTAAAGAGTTCTGGAGGCAAACATACCCGACATATCGTTCTGCTTGGAACGCATTGCAATCGTGTAGAAGCCGTCAGCCTCAACCTCAAACTCATACTCTACCCACTGGCCAACGGTCTTGAAGTTTTCAGTACCGCCCATGAAGTTGAGAATCTGGAGTTTAGGGTCCTGAGGAGATGTGATAGCGCTTGTACGGTCGGTAAGAGGATAGATGGACTCGTCCGACTGATAATCGGGAGTTTCTGCCTCTATCTTAACGGGCTGTACATTCGCAGTATCATCAGCCTTGCCTGCATTTGCCGCAAGGTACTCTTCGTATGTAAGGGGTGCTACATAAGGGCGGAGAACAATGCTTCTCACGCTCATGGGCTCACGGGTAGCCTCAAGCGCAATGGTATTCTCGCCGGCCTTGAAGTAGAACTGAAGGGGTTCTGCATAGTAGCCGGACGAATCCTTAACGGTGTAAGTTATCCATTTGATTGCCGCTTCATTATCGGGACGAAGGTCATTGCCCGAAATATCGGTTCTAAAACGGCCGTTTTCAGCATACTGTGCCGACCAACGCTTGGTAATGGAAATTGAGCGTGCTTCGGCATAAGGAACCTTGCCGTTAACATAGAAAATACGCTCAACATCTGTGGACATTTCCGTTCCGCCTTCACCGAGCATTACATTGCCGGGGAAACAGTCAAAGTCAACAACATAAAGGCCTTCTTTAGGAACATTAACAGTCCATGTAACCTTGCCGCTGTCGGGTGTGTATACGGAATTGTCATCCATAACCTGAACCTTGGAGGTGGAAAGATCTTTGTTAAGAGTTTCTACCGCGCTGAACGAATAAGTTCCGGTTACGGGGGCGAGATTTGCGTGGTCCGCAAGATAATCCTCATACTCGCCGGTGTTAAGAATCTCGTTCCATTCCGCCATGGTACGGGTGCCGCTTGTGTCCTCAACCGCATCTGCTGCAGATGCAAAGAGAGAGAAGCAGCTCATGGTCATAACCACAGCCAAGAAGAGAGCGAGTGCTTTTGACAGCTTTGTTCTCATCATAAATTTTGTCCTCCCTAAGATAAGTGCTGTTATGTACGCGCACGCGCGCACTAAAGAAATCGCGAGTCACCGAAACGGTGACACCAAGCAAGTTGCACATAAACGCCGCCTTTACTTCATGCATTCGACACAAAGCGCACACGGTATGTGCAAAATTGCCTATAATCGCATTTGTTATTTTACCACGCAATACCGATATTGTCAAGTATGACAAATTCAACCTACTACAATATATATTCCCAATTTCTGCACTTTTTCTCTTCGCTATTCTAATATATAATGCATCTTCC
>JAZQWE010000100.1:0-4887 GCA_045632225.1 Eubacteriales bacterium
TGACATGACCGGCCCCTCCATCCCTCAGTCCTTTGGTATTCACGAAAATGCAATGGGCACCGAATCCTACATTTTGCCCAGCGTTGCTAAGAACGGCACCCAGGTTATGTCTATGAACATCCTGCTGCAGGACGAAACCGAACCCGTTGTATGGCGCGGTCCCGTAATTGCAGGTATGGTTACTCAGTTCTGGACCGAAGTTCTGTGGGAAGACGTAGACTACATGTTTGTTGACATGCCTCCCGGCACGGGCGATGTTCCGCTCACCGTTTTCCAAAGCCTTCCCATTGACGGCATTGTTATTGTAAGCTCGCCCCAGGAACTTGTTTCCATGATTGTTAAAAAGGCAGCTAACATGGCGGGCATGATGAACATCAATGTTCTCGGCCTTGTTGAAAACTTGAGTTACCTCGCATGCCCCGATTGCGGCAAGCACATCGAAGTGTTTGGCAAGAGCCGCATTGACGAAACCGCGGCCCAGTTCGGCTATGATGTACTTGCTAAACTCCCGATTGACCACCGCCTTGCGGCGCTTGTGGACAAGGGTGCTATCGAACTTTGCGAAGATACCTACCTTTCCGAAGCGGCCGACAAGATTGAAAAGGCACTCGGATAAAAATTTTTAAAAAATATTAAAATTTTTTCAAAAATATAAAACCTATACGAAAAACCAATTGTCTTTATAAGTGAAAACAACTTTTTGGAGGACAAAAAAATGAAAAAATTCTTAACTCTCACCCTTACCCTTGCGACCTTGGCTTGCTCGCTTGCACTTGCGGCAAACGCGGCTTTCGCAACTACAAGAAACTATGAGGGACAGTTCACCGATGTAAGCGATACCGCTTGGTATGCCCCCTCAGTTAAAACCTGCTATGAAATCGGTCTTATCAACGGCGCTTCTGCAACCTCTTTCAATCCCCAGGGCATGTTCACCCTTGCAGAGGCTGCTACAATCGCGGCTCGTATGCACAATATTTACAACGGCGGCAACGGCACCATCCCCACCGTAAGCGGTGCATGGTACAACGGCGCTGTAAACTATTGCATTGCAAACGGCATTTTTGAAAAAGGCGAGTTTAATGACTACACCCGCTATGCAACCCGTGCTGAAGCGGCGGCTATTATGGTAGCGGCTCTCCCTGCAAAGGAATGGACCGCAATCAACAGCGTAAATTCTCTCCCCGATGTTGAAAATGACGGCGGAAAGAACTCTGCGGCAATTTTCACCCTCTACAATGCAGGTATCCTTGCAGGTAGCGACGAGTACGGCAAGTTCCAGCCCAATGCCGCTATCACAAGAGCCGAGCTTGCGGCACTTGTAGTCAGAATGGCTGATACAAGCAAGCGTCTTAGTGTAAATCTCAAGCCCCTTTCCGAAAAGCCCGCTGTTAAACTTGTTGGCGACTTTGTAAAAGTAACTCCCGACGGAAAAATCATTGTTCTTGAAAACAACAAATACGGCGTTATGAGCGTTTACGGCGATACTGTTTTGCCCATAAAGTATGATGGAATTGACTATTTTGAAAACGGTAGATTCTGCCTTTACTTATTTGACGGTGAGAAAACCAACTACATGATTGCCGACACAAACGGCAAAATTCTTTATACTTACACCGATTATCCCAATCTCGTTGTTGATGACTACTATGTGATTAACCCCTCGGTAGCAGGTACTGATGCGGTTCTTTACAACGGAAACAAGGTTATCGCAAAAGATTTTACAGATGTTGAGCATCGCGGCGAGTTTTTCATTCTTGAAAAAGCCATTTCTTATTCAAGAACCGCGTTTGCACTCATTGACAAAACCGGCAAACTTCTCTTTGATTATGTTGAAAATCAATGGTTTATCTTTACCGACGAATACATTGTCATCCGTAAATATCCCACATTCTCTTACTACGACAAAAACAGCTATAAACTTATTTCCTCCGGCAATTATGAAGAAGTGAATGAAACCAGCTCTCTTGCCAAATTCACCGAGAACGGCAAATACGGTCTTGCAGGCCCGACCGGCAAAATCACCGAAGCCCTCTATGACAATGTTGAACTTTACGGCGACTTTGCAATTCTCAACTACGGTACAATGTCGGCACTCGCCGGCAAAAACGGAATCATTTTTGACCTTGGCAAATACTCGGCATTCCGCATCAACCAAAGAAACTATGCAAGCGCAAAGCGCGACGGCGGAGTTGACATTGTTGATGTAACCGGCGATGTACTTGCAAGCCTTGAAGGTGAGTATGAGAGCGACTATGGCATCTCAGGCGACCTCATTCGCTTTGGTTATACAACATACAATCTCTCCAATCATTACCGTCATGAATACAATTATGCTTATGACACCGTATCAAAAGAAATTTTGAAGTATACCAGAACTTATTCAAGCAACTATAATTACGAGTCTTACTACAAAAATGACAACAAGTGCATCCTTGAGGACGGTACCGAGGTTGAAGGTGTGTATGTGACAAACGGACTTCTTACATACAAGAGCCTTGACGGCAAATATGGTTTATATTGGATTGGCAAAGGCTATGATGCGATTTATGACACTCCCGAAGAGGCTGTAACTGCGTCAAACAGCAATTCAAAGAATCTCTTTTACACCGTTACAATGGAAAACGGCAAGCCCGTTGTTAAATACGGCGACGATGTGGTTATTCAGTACTATCAGGCACCCTTCTACTTTGACTATATCGCAGAACTTGGCTACAACAATTACTACATCTGCACATTCAACAATGTGAACTACATCGTTCATCCTTAACTTAAAAAAGCCGATGCATAGCATCGGCTTTTTGATTTGGTTATCGTCGCCAACCTGTCATTTAGATCCTTCAGCGACTCGCAGGATGACGAGTTAGGTTTATAAGATAACCTTTTATTTTCTTCTTGCCATTGCGAAAAGAATACTATATAATGGAATTAGCATAAAAATCTTTTTTCAGGAGAAGCAAATGAAAAAACTCACCAAAATACTTTGCCTTTTGCTTGTGGCTATGACATTTTTTGCCTGCGGCAAAGCAGAAGAGCAACCGGAGGAAACTGCCATGACCGAACTTGAAAACAATGTAAATATTGCCGCGTTTACATATCAAAACAAACTCACCGGCGGCGCCGCTGACCCGTTCATCCTTGAATACGGCGGTGCATACTATCTCTATGCCACGGGCGGCTCAAAATTTACCGTGCGCAAATCCTTTGACCTTGTAAATTGGGAAACACAAGAAGAACCTATTTTGCGCCTTTCTGACACAACTTGGGCAACACAAAAGGGTTGGGCACCCGAAATGTATGAGCACAACGGCAAATTCTATCTCATTTTTTCTGCGGCAAATGCAGAGGGTATTCACTCAATTGAAATCGCTGTGTGCGACACCCCCTATGGCAAGTTCCGCCCGCTTTATGACCAGCCTTTCTTCTCACCCGGTTACAGCGTAATTGACGGTAGCCTCCTCTTTGACGATGACGGCAGAATCTATATGTACTACTCCAAGGACAACTCCACAAACTATGTAAACGGCAAGCGCACAAGCCAAACATGGGGTGTTGAACTTTATCCCGACTTTTCGGGAATTATCGGCGAGCCCGTCCTTATCTCAACACCTTACCAGAGTTGGGAACTGAAAAGCGGCTCGGTAATTTGGAACGAGGGCCCCGTTGTATTTAAAGAAAACGGAATTTATTACCTCCTTTACAGCGCAAACTACTTTGTTTCGGAGCATTATTCCGTTGGCTATGCAACAAGTGACAGCCCGCTTAAACTCTTTGAGAAAAATGACAAATCCCGCATTCTTTGGGGCAACGGAACAACCGTTACCGGCCCCGGTCATTGCAACATTCTCCGCTCTCCCGACGGTAGCGAAATTTATGTTGTGTACCATGTTCACACCGTTCCCCCAAACACCGACCAGGGTCGAAGCCTTGCAATAGACCGCCTTATCTTTAACTCTGACGGCACTATTGCGGTTGACGGACCGAGCGAAATTCGCCGCCCTCTCCCCTCGGGTGTTCGCGGCTACAAGCATGTGACAAGCGGTTTTACTTGCACGCTTGACGGCGCTGACAAGCTGTTTGACAACTATATCATGGGCAAAGACAGCGAAAGCGTAAAAGTTGCAAACGGTGAGAGTGTGGAGATTAACTTCACCGAGCACTCAAAACTCATCAGCGCGCTTGTATATTTTGACGATAACTATGTCCCCGAAACGGTAAACGCCGAAATCAACGGCAAGTATGTAATAAATGATTGCGGACTTGTTCAATACGGCGGCAAAATTGCGGCTGTTAACCTCGCCATCCCCGAAGGCGAAACTGTTGACACCTTAAAAATCACCGTTACAACCAAAAATGACGCAGAATATTGTGGGCTCACCGAAATTATTTTTATAGGCAGATAAATAAAAGGATGCAAAGCGTATGCTTTGCATCCTTTTTGTTGTGTAAAATGATAGTTATTTTATATATATTGTTGACAAGTTTTGGGTAATTTGTTATAATATATTCACCAAAATTATAAAGGAGTACTATCATGAAAAAGTATTTAGCACTTATTTTTGCTGTGCTTATGCTCGCGGTTATGTTTACTGTAGTTGTTGCTGCAGAAGAAACATTTGTTAACCCCGTTGCAAACGGCGCAGACCCGTTCGTGTTCAAGGACACAGACGGCACATACTACTTGTATTCTACAAGTGGTCCGAACTACGGCTACCGTGTTTACACCTCTACAAACCTTGTAGAGTGGGAAGCACAGGGCTACTGCCTCAAGCCCGACGATGTTTATGTTGACAAAAACATCGTTTCCAGAACCATCAAAGCTGACGGCACTGTTTCAGATGCTGTTTACCCCAACTTCTGGGCACCTGAAGTTATCGAACACAACGGTAC
>JAZQWE010000101.1:0-15683 GCA_045632225.1 Eubacteriales bacterium
CGTGGAACAGCAAGGTCGGTTCAAACACATGGGCCTCGCTCCTTGGCGGGTATGACAGCGAAAATTTGGCGAGTATATGCATAAGGGACAACCATTCTGACTCTGATGTTTGTTCGCGCTATTTTGTAATTTCCGAAAACAGAGTGCTCAAAAGCCTTTTTAAAAAAGGGGTTAAAACCGGATACGAAACTGAAAAATCATTGCCTCAGGATGAAAAGGCGACAGCCGATTTGAATTCCCATAACAAGAGGTATAACGCAATGCGCGGGAAACCGAGAAATTACCCGATGCTTATGGCAAGGGAAATGATTTGGAAAATGGGCAATTGGAAAACGCGCGAGCTTGATGAGTTTTTGGACAGTTTCAAACCCGATGTTATTCTTCACTCCATGGAGGGATATATTCACCTTAACCGAATTGTGGAGTACGCGGTAAAACGCACGGGCGCTGTGGCTGTCGGATATATATGGGACGATAATTTTACATACAAGCAATCAAAGAAGATTGGCCATAATGTTTATAGATTTTTCCAAAGAAAATCTTTAAAAAAACTTGCATCGCTCACCAAAGAGTTTTTTGCGATAACTGAAAAAACCAAAGAAGAGGCTGATGCGTTTTTTAAAATCAACTGTCATCTTTTGACAAAACCGTTGAACTGTGCCCCTGCGGTTAATTACGCTGAAAAACCAAAGTTGCCAATACACATTCTTTACACGGGGAACTTGCTTATAGGCAGGGATAAAACGCTTGTAAAGGTTACCCGTGAACTTTGCAAATTGCCTAAAGGATCTTTTGTAATAGATGTTTACACAAACACTGTTTTGAATAAACGGATAACCAAGCAACTTGATAGCGAAGTGTGCAGAGTTCATTCTGCCATACCGCAAAGCGAGGTTCTTCAAAAGCAAAAGGAAGCCGACATGCTTTTGTTCTTGGAGGATATTGACGGAGCAGATGCAATGACGGCAAGACTTTCTTTTTCAACAAAGATAACCGACTACCTTTCCGCGGGAAAAGCGATTTTTGCGGTTGGGTGCAAGGAGATTGCGCCGGTTCAGTATCTTTTGAAAAATGAAGCGGCGGTGGTTGCGTGTACGGAAAACGAGATTTTTGATTCGCTGAATAAACTTTATCAAAATCCCGAGTTGCTTCTGGACTATGCACAAAAAGCATGTCTTTCGGGCGTTGTAAATCACAGCAAAGAAAAAATTCAGCAAGTGTTTGACAGCGTTATTAAAGAGGCATCTGAAAAATAAATGATTTTAGTGGGGTGTTCTTTTGCAGTATTCTTTTCAAGACGAAAAAGTTAATATTTTAAACAAACTCCTTGGTGTGGATGTGCCACCTCTGCAAGCGGAGGTAATGGCAGACTGTCTTGCTACTGCAGATTTATACGGAGTAACATCCCATGGCAGTTCGGTATTGGATGCGCACCTTGATAAAATCCGAAAAGGCGGATACAATTTAGAACCTGATTTCAAAGTTTTAAACGAAACGGCGGCCTTTGCGGTTATCGACGGTGATAATTCTATAGGACCTGTCAGCGCAAATTATTGCATGAACTATGCTGTTGAAAAATGTGCGGACAGCGGAATTTTTCATGTATTCAGCAAAAACAACAATACCTTTGGCCCGGCATTTTATTTTCCGCTTAAAGCGGCGGAGAAGGGGATGATTGGAATTGCGTTTTCAAACAGCCCTGCGCAAATGGCACCTTACGGCGGAAAAGAAAAAATGCTTGGTACAAATCCGTTTGCCGCGGTTATTCCAATACCCGGTAGTGACCCAATAATCATAGATATGGCGACAAGTGTTGTTGCAAAATCCAAATTTAAAGAATATAAGGCGCAGGGAAAAGAGTTGCCAAGCGGTTGGGCGCTTGATAAAAACGGGTTGCCCACAACCGACCCCGATGAGGCGATGCAGGGGCTTGTTCTTCCGATGGCGGGATTCAAAGGCTACGGAATTGCAATGCTCATTGATATGATTTCTGGCGTACTTTCCGGCGCATCGTACCTTAACAATGTCGGAAGATTTTATTCCGATGACAATAGGGGAATGGATGTTGGTTTTTGTTTTATCGCCATAGACCCAAGAAAGGTTTTGGGCGAAAAATATGATGAAATTGCAAATGATTACATTAGTACGCTTAGAAATAGCACTCCGGTCGAATCGCAAAATATAACTCTTCCCGGCGATGACCGAATAGCTTGTAAAAATAGTAACTTGGAGTAGAAAATGAAGATACTGCAAATCAATGCTGTATATAATGTGGGTAGCACAGGTGTCATTGTTTCCGATTTGCATGAATTGTCAATGAAAGCGGGAATGGACTCGTATGTAGCGTACTCCACATCACCGATGCCGTCAAAAAAAATTACAAACGGATACCGTATAGGAAAATGGCTTGGCAAAAAGATGCACGCCACATTTGGCAGAATAAACGGCGAGCAGGCATATTTTTCCCGCTTCGCAACCAAGCGTGTTTTGAAATACATTGATAAACTTGCTCCCGATATTGTTCATTTACATAATTTGCACAGCAATTATATAAATTTGAACATGCTTTTGAAATATCTTGGCGAGCGAGATATAAAAACGGTTATAACATTGCATGACTGTTGGTTTTTCACAGGCGGTTGCTTCTATTATACCGCGGCAAACTGTGATAAATGGTTGCATAATTGCGGAAATTGCCCCAAAAAGTATAAAGATACTTTTGCATGTTTCTTTGATAAGTCTACCGAGATATTAAAAGACAGAGCGACTCTTTTCGGTGCGATAAAAGATTTAACCGTTGTCGGAGTATCAAATTGGATTGCCGAAGAGGCGGGTAAAACATTTTTAAAAAAAGGAAACATTTGCACTATACATAACGGAATAGATACAAAATTCTTTACCAATACCGAATCTGACCTCAAAAAGCAGTACGGGCTTGAAGATAAATTTGTCATTCTTGGCCCTGCGTCAAAGTGGCTCAAGGATATCAACGAAGAAACACTTGAGTATTTTGTTTCAAACATGCCAAAGGGGTGCGTCCTCGCTTTGCTCGGATGTACCAAAAGACAAAAAAGACATCTCCCCAAAGGTGTTGTCGCGATTCCGTTTATCAAGGATCGCAATGAACTCAGAAAGGTGTATTCCATGGCGGATGTTTTTGCCAATTGTACAAGGGAAGATGCACTTTCACTTATCAATCTCGAGGCTCAGTCATGCGGTACTCCCGTTGTTACATATTGCAACAGCGGTGTAAAGGAAACTGTGGATAATGAGTGCGGATTTTCTGTTGAAAGCGGAAACGCAAGTGAACTTTTTGACACCGTAATGCGAGTTAGAGAAATCGGAAAAGAAAACTTGTCCGAAAAAACTCGGGTGTGGGTTGTTGATAACTTCAACAGAAACGAAAATTATAAAAAATATATTGAATTGTACCGTTCAATAGTTAAGTGCGAGGGACAGCAGTTATGAAAATATTATGGATTGTAAATAATATGCTTCCGGTGCTTGCAGAGCACCTTGGTGTATCTACAAGTGCCAGCGGTTCATGGCTTGTGGACATGGCTCGGCGTTTGGGAGAAAACAGCGATTGCGAGTTGGCGGTTGCTTGCGTTTTCGGCAAAGAATTTCGCCGTATTGAACTAAATAATACTGTTTATTACATCTTGCCCGGCAACGGCAAAGATATGCTGTTTTATAACAAGGGATTTGAAAAACTTTGGAGAAACATTGTTGCGGATTTTAAACCGGATGTTATTCATATTCACGGAACAGAATATTCTCACGGCCTTGCATGCATGCGCGCATTGCCCAATGAAAAGTATATTTTGTCCATCCAAGGTATTTTGAACAGAATCAAAGATGTGGACTTTGGCGGACTTTCTGCGGCAGAAATTATTTTCAACCGTACCATGCGCGAAAATGTTCGTTTGAACGGAATGATTGAAATGCATTTCTTGCATAAGAAAAATGCAAAACTTGAAAAAGAGATGCTTATGCGCGCGCAATACGCAAACTGCGTTAACCATTGGGATACTTCAATCGTAAACGAGATAAATCCTCGCGTAAAGGTTTTCAGAATAGAGTATAATTTGCGCGATGCTTTTTACTCCGCAGAAAAATGGAACAGCGCGGAAATTGTTCCTCACCGAATTTTTACCAATCCCGGCGGAACGCCTCTTAAAGGAATACATAACCTTTTCAAGGCACTTGCTTTGGTTAAAGTAAAGTATCCGGATGTAAAACTGTATATTCCCGGTATGGGTAGCGTGGACGGAAAATTGAGAATAACCGGCGGATACACAAAATATCTCGGCAAACTTGTTAAAAAACTTAATTTATCCGACAACATTGTGTTCCTTGGCCGACAGTCGGGAGAAGAGATGATGCAATTGATGAAAAGTTCAAATGTTGTTGTTGTCCCCTCTGCAATTGAAGGCACATCGTTGATTTTGCGCGAGGCTATGTATTTGGGCTGTCCTTGCATTGCATCTTTCAGAGGCGGAATGGCCGATTATATCAGCGATAAGGTTGACGGATATTTGTATGATTATCAGGAATATCCGTATCTCGCAAACAGAATAATGCAGATTTTCGAGGATAAAGATCTTTCTGTTATGAGCCGCAAAGCAATAGAAAAATCCGAAAAAGCGCATGATTGCAATGCAAATTACCGCGATGTTGTAAACATGTATCGTGAAGTTTGTTGCACGGAGGAAACATGTCAAGCACAGTAGGACTTTTTTACTTACTTAGCATACTTTTAATAATCGTATACCGACAGTTTTTCATCCCTAAAATCATGGATGACAAAGCTAAGAAGAAACTGTTGCGTTTTGCTTTTGTTGTAATAGTGCTTATGCTCGGGTGCCGACATCCTTTTGATACGGACGTATCGGACCTTACAAACTATTACTACATGTTTAAAAACGCGATAGATTATGATACATGGCAAACATACACGAAATTGTATACGGTAGAACAAGGGTATTTGATGTTCAACCGATTACTTGCAAAGGTTATCACATGGCCGCAGGCCATAATCTTTGTGCATGCTATTGTAACATGCTATCTTACATTTGACTTTATATACAGATATGCAGACGATGTCTTGCTTACGCTTATATGCTTTTTGTCATTTGGCGCTTTGCTGTTTTACAGTACAGCGTTTAGACAGTCTTTTGCTATATCGTTGTGTTTGTATTCGTTAAGATTTGCAGAGGCGAGAAAGCCGATACGCTTTTTGCTTTTTGTTATTTTGGCAACAACCATGCATAAGACGGCGATAGTATTCGTATTTGCGTATTTCTTGCTTGGACTTAAACCGAGTAAAGCTACTGCGGTTTTGGACGCCATTTTGATTATGGTCTTGGTTCTTTCAAGTAAATATCTTGTAGGTTTCGGCAATGAAGTGCTTGACATGAATTACGGAAATTCGGGTTATGTCGGCACACCGCTCGGCGGCCTTATTAACTTGGCGGTTGCACTCGGCGTTGTTGTGATGATGTATTTTGACATGCCGCAAAATTATCACAAATTGAAAGGCAAGCGAGGGCAAAAATATCTTGCCGACCTCGACGAGGGCGCAAATGTTACTTTTGAGTTTTATCATTTGCTCATTGTAGGAGCCGGTATATATTTGATGAGATTTTCTGCACTTGCGCTTGAGCGTGTAAGTTTCTATTACTTTACGCCCATGCTCTATATTTTGTTTCCGCAGGTGTTTAATAAGCATTTCAAAAAGGAAAACAACCAGTTTTTGCGCATGGTTGTTATGTTCATTTTGATTTTCTTGATTTTCTGGCGTGGCCGCGAATTCGGTTATGCATTTTTCTGGGATAACGAAGAGGTATTTGTTTCATGAAAATTGTGTTGGTTTCAAATTTATTGAGTGTTCACATGCTACCGCTTTGTTTGGCGCTAAAAAAAAGATCCGATTCGTTTGACTTTATAGTGACAGAGAATGCCGAAAGCATTGGTTTTTTGGATTCGGCCAAGGCTGATTTTGTTACTTGCTATTACAGAGAAGACGAAAGAGAACTTGCAAGAAAAAAGGTTCTTGATGCGGATTTTGTTATTTTCGGCGCGTGCCCTGATGAACTGATTGAATTAAGAATGAAAGAAAACAAACTTTCGTTTCTTTACTCAGAACGCTTTTTTAAAAAAGGCGTTTGGCGCAGATTTATTCCGCGTACCGCCAAGGCTGTGCACAATCGCGTTATAAAATTCAAAAACCAAAATTTATTTGTGCTTTGTGCATCGGCATATTTGCCCTATGATTTGTCATTGCTCGGCTTTCCTGCATCCAAGTGCTTAAAATGGGGATATTTTCCCGAGTGTGAATGCATTGATAAAGGGGCAATTTTAGAAAAAAGCAAAAATACAATTCTTTGGGCGGGCAGATTTTTGGATTGGAAACATCCTGAAGTTGCAATAGAAGTTGCTCGACTTTTAAAAAATGATAATATTGATTTTCAAATGAATATTGTCGGCGAAGGTGCAGAGCGAGAAAATTTGGAGAATTTAATTTCAAAATACGCTCTTGACGGTTTTGTTAAGCTTCTTGGCAGAAAGTCGCATGATGAACTTTTGAAACTTATGCGCGAGCATAGAGTTTATATGTTTACAAGTGACTTTTACGAGGGATGGGGCGCTGTACTTAACGAAGCTATGTCAAACGGTTGCGCAGTTGTTGCAAGCCATGCCATCGGTTCGGTGCCGTTTTTGATTAAAGATAATGAAAACGGAAGAATTTATAAAAACGGCAATATCAAAGAGGCATATAAGTTAGTCAGAGAATTGCTCTCTTCTGATGAACTTTGCCTAAAATACGGCGAAAATGCGATTTCTTCTCTTGAAAACGAGTATTCATGTGACACGGCGGCCGAGCGAATTTGCAATTTTGCCGAGCGTTATATTAAGAGCGGCGAGATAATTTCTTTTGAAAGTGGCCCCGTTAGTTTGGCAGATGTTTTGAAAAATAATTGGAAGGGTTAATTTACAATGAGGTATTTTTTGTGCGGAAATACAGGCGTAGTCAACCGTGGCTGTGAGGCTATTGTTCGTTCTACTGTCAAAGTTTTAAACAAGCGTAGTGGCGATGTCTACTTGGCTACTTTTGCGCCCGAGCAAGATAGGGCGGTTTCCTCACAACTCGGAATTAACCAAATTTCATACGATAATTATCCTACATCAATACACCGCTATGGATACGCGGCTTTTCGAAAAGTTTTCAAGCGTTCACTTGTTGGCTACGATTTGATTGAAAAACCGCTCTTTTCCCGTCTTAAAAAAGATGATGTATGCCTTAATATCGGCGGCGATGTATATTGTTACAGCAGACCCGTTATCAGTTTAGCACTTAATGACTTTACCCATAAAAAGGGTATAACGAATATTTTATGGTGCTGTTCCATCGAAAAGGATAATATAAATAAGGAAATATTAGCAGACCTTAAAAAATATTCATACATTTTCGCAAGGGAAGAGATAACCTGCAACACTCTTAGAGAAGTTGGTATAGATGAGAAAAAAATAGTTCGCGTTTGTGACCCCGCATTCTTTTTGGATATGGCCAAGGTTGAATTGCCACAGAATTTTGCCGTTGGCAATACTGTCGGAATCAATGTAAGCGAAATGGTTATCAACGAGAGCAATCCTCAAGTTTATTCCAATGTAACAGCTTTAATAAAGTACATTTTGGACGAAACAGATATGAATATCTGTTTTATTCCCCATGTGTACAGCATTAAAAATAACAGCAACGATTATCCGATTTTGAAAAAACTTTATGATGAGTTTAAATGCGACAGAGTATCATTTGTAGACAGCGAACTCGGTTGCGAGCAACTTAAATATATAATTTCAAAATGCAGATTTTTCATCGGTGCAAGAACACATTCCACCATTGCCGCATATTCCACCGAGGTGCCTACATTGGTTTTGGGATACTCGGTAAAATCAAAGGGAATTGCGACCGATTTGTTTGGTACATACAAGGATTATGTGTTGCCTTACGGTGAACTCACGGATAATAACGAGTTGCTTGCCGCATTTGTAAAAATGGTTGCAAATGAGGAAAAAATTAAACAGCGGTATGCAAAAGTTTTGCCTGAGTATAGACAAAGACTTACCGATGCGATTGATAAATATATACCCAAACAGACTTTCGAGCGCAATTTTATTTGCGATAACGAAATTTGTACCGGATGCGGTGCATGTGCCGCGCGTTGCGCTTTGGGATGCATAAGCATGGAAGCCGATAACGAGGGATTCCTTCGCCCTACAGTTGATAGCGCAAAATGTACGAATTGCGGTTTGTGCAGAAAAATTTGCCCTGCCGCAAATAAGTTCAAGGATAGCGGCACAGTCCCCGAAACCTATGCCGTAATTAACTCTGATGAAAAAGTTCGTCTTTCATCTTCGTCCGGCGGTGTGTTCAGCGCACTTGCCGAAAGTGTTATAAATCGCGGCGGCGTTGTTTTTGGTGCAGCGCTGAGTGAGGATATGTCGGTTTCAAGTATTGCTTGTCGCAATATGGAAGAACTTGTTAAACTCCGCGGTAGCAAGTATGTTCAAAACAAGGTCGGCGATACATATAAAGAGGTCAAGGAATTGCTTGAAAACGGAACCTTGGTTTTGTATACAGGCACCCCATGTCAGATTGACGGACTTTATGCGTATCTCGGCAAAGATTACGAAACCCTTTATACTCAGGATATAATCTGTCACGGCGTACCTTCTCCAAAGGTCTGGAGCAAGTATGTTTCGGAGAAAGAAAATGACTTTGGCGCAAAAGCTAAAGAAGCGTCATTCAGGGACAAGCGTAGCGGTTGGCAGAGATATTCGCTCAGCATAAACTTTGATGACAAAATGGAATATATCGCTCCCGTTACCGAGGACGCATATTTGAGAGGATTTATCTCGCATTTGTATCTACGCCCCTCATGCGGCATCTGCTCTTCAAAACAAATTCATCGCCAAAGCGACATTACTTTGGCTGATTTTTGGGGAATTGAAAAGACAGAACATCCGTTTAACGACGGTAAAGGTGCATCAGCTGTGATGGTTCATTCAAAAAAGGGCAGAGCACTTTTAGAAATGGCGAGGGATTCGTTAAAACTTGAAGAAGCCGATTTTGAAAAGGTAATTTTAAATAATCCTTCATATATAAAGTCATCAAAACCCTCAAAGTTCAGAAATTCTTTCTTTAAAGCTGTTGAAAAAAAGAAGATTTCTTCGATTGTCAATAAGTATTACGGCAAAGGATTTGCCGCAAAAATGCGCAGAGCGATATCTAAATTTATTTAAAAATTCATTGAAATAGGTTGAAAATGAAAGCAAAACGAGGAGTTCAAAATTTAATATCGGCATTTGCTTCGCAGTTTGTTACAATTGTGCTTGGATTTATAATTCCGAGAATAACACTTGTGAATTACGGTTCGGAAATTAACGGAGTTATGTCACTTGTTGCGCAGATATATACATATATTGCGTTGCTTGAGGCAGGACTTGGAACAGCGGCGTTGCAAGCGTTGTACGCCCCTGTAACGCACAATGACCGTGATGAAATTTCGGGAATTGTAAATGCGGCGACAAAATATTATAAAAAGATTGCGCTGTATTACGCTTTGGCCGTTGTGGGAATTTCGGTTGTGTTGCCGTTTATTATAGACAGCCAACTTTCCTATTGGGAAATATCATTGTATTTTCTTTTCTTTGGTGTTTCAAATGTTATCAATTTCTGTTTTACTGCGGCAATGCGACCAATATTGCTTGCCGAGGGTAAGAACTATGTAAACAATAATATCACGCTGATTTTTCATGTGATTTCACAGTTTGCCAAAGTTCTTCTTTTAGTAGCACGCGTAAATATTGTTGTTTTACAGCTTTTCTATTCCGCAATTAACATTTCACAGATTGCCGTTTACTATCTTTATTTTAAAAAGAATTACGGATGGCTTGATAAAAATGCAAAGCCTCGTTTTGAAAAAATTCAGCAAAGGAATGCATTTCTCATTCAGCAAGTGTCGCGCCTCTTGTTCTCGTGTGTGGATATAATAATTATTACATTCCTTTGCGATTTAAAGAGCGTGAGCGTATATACTATATACTTGCTTATTTTTGATGCTATCGGAAGAGTGCTTTCGATACTTTCAAGTAGTACGCAGTTTATTTTAGCACAGTCATATAACGATAAGCCCGATAAGTATGTTCCAATTCACCGAGGTTATGAAACGGTATTTATTGCGCTTGGATTTGCCCTGTATTCTGTTGCATTTGTTTTGGCAATACCTTTTATAAAAATTTACACAGCTGGTGTAACGGACATAAATTATATCGATAATCTTTTACCGCTTTTATTTACAGTAATCGGCGTGTTTACGGTATTTAAAACGGTTCCGCTTTGTATAATAAACTTTACTTTCCACGCAAAGCAAACACTAAACCGCACATTGACAGAGGCGGGCATCAACTTGACTCTTTCAATAGCACTTGCGTTTATTATGGGAATGCGCGGTGTACTTCTTGCAACATGCATTGCCTTGGTTTACAGAGTAATCGACTCTATGATTTATGTAAACAAAAAGATTTTAAATACAACAATGACAAAGAGTTTAAAACTGTATATAGGTAACACCGTTGCATTTGTGGTAGTTGTTATTTTAAAGCAGTTTATTCCGCTTGAGTTCTCAAACTATGTTGGGTTTATCATTTACGGTGTGGCCGCAACCGTTGCATTTTTAATTTATTTCTCGCTTGTAAACATTTTGCTTGATGTAAAACAATCTAAAATCTTATTTAACATACTAAAAAGAAAACTTTTAAAAAGGTAGGATATTATGTCACTTTTTACTAATAAAACTTTACTTATAACCGGCGGAACAGGTTCTTTTGGAAATGCAGTGCTCAATCGTTTTTTGCGAACCGATATTGGTGAAATTAGAGTGTTTTCTCGTGATGAGAAAAAGCAGGACGATATGCGCCATGAGTTTCAGGCAAAAATGCCCGATGTGGCAGAAAAGATAAAGTTTTACATTGGCGATGTTCGCGACATCGCATCTGTAAAGAACGCAATTCACGGCGTTGACTACATATTCCATGCCGCGGCGCTTAAACAAGTGCCTTCGTGCGAATTTTTCCCGATTGAAGCTGTAAAAACCAATGTTCTCGGAACAGAGAATGTTTTGACTGCGGCTATTGAAGAGGGGGTTAAGTCGGTTATTTGTCTTTCTACAGATAAAGCGGCATATCCCGTAAATGCCATGGGTACAAGTAAAGCGATGATGGAAAAGGTTATCGTTGCAAAGTCGCGCACAGTAAAGCCTGAGCGCACCAAAATTTGTTGCACCCGTTACGGCAATGTAATGTGTAGCCGCGGCTCGGTTATTCCGCTTTGGATTGACCAGATAAGAGCAGGTCAGCCCATTACCGTTACCGACCCCACTATGACAAGATTTATCATGTCGCTTGAAGAGGCTGTTGACCTTGTACTCTTTGCATTTGAGCATGGCGAAAGCGGAGATATTCTCGTGCAAAAGGCACCTGCGTGCACTATCAAAACTCAGGCTGAAGCTGTATGCGAACTTTTTGGCGGCGACAAGGAGAATATCAAAGTTATCGGTATTCGCCACGGCGAAAAGATGTATGAAACCTTGCTTACTAATGAAGAATGCGCAAACGCCATCGATATGGGCAATTTTTACAGAGTACCTTGCGACAAGCGCGGTCTTAATTACGATAAGTATTTTAATAGCGGCGATACCGAGAGAAATCCTCTCACCGAGTTCAATTCAAATAACACAGATCTTTTGAATGTTGAACAAGTAAAAGAAAAGATGTTGACCCTTGAATTTATTCGAGAGGAAATTAAAAAACAGTGAAAAATACAGTTGTAGAGCAAACAATCGTATCATTATTAAAAAGCGCTGTCAACGGCACAGTTGCCACACTTCCTTCTGATGTTGATTGGAATGCAGTATTTGAAATAGGAAAAGTTCATAAACTTACTCCGCTTATATATTCAGGCATTTCAAAATCCAATATAGAAATTCCCGCAGATGTTCAAGAGAGCGTTGATAAAGCATTGTTTTCGTATTTTTTCGCAGACCAAACGCAAATGGCGGAATTAAAACGATTGCAAAAGGCTTTTGAAGAGGCGGGAGTGGAGTATATGCCTGTAAAAGGTGTATTGCTTAAGCCCCTTTATCCAAGCACCGATTTTCGCCCGATGGGCGATGCGGATATTCTTGTTAAAATTTCGCAAAAAGAAAAAGCGTTTGAGGTTATGCAACTACTCGGATATCAACACCTTGGCGATTCTGCGCACGAATTTATTTTTGGCAAAGCGGGAATGCATGTTGAACTTCATAAATGCCTCGTTCCGCCGTATAACGAAGATTTTTATTCGTATTTCGGCGACGGTTGGAAACTTGCAAAACAAGTTGGCGATACTTCGCGCTATGAACTTAGTGACAACGATCATTATATATATATGTTTACGCATTTTGCAAAGCATTACAGAGATGGTGGTATCAGCGCGCTTCATCTTGTTGATTTTTGGATATATAAGCAAAATAAAAATTTGGATGAAGAATATATTCGTCGCGAATTGGCAGAACTTTCGCTTGAAAAGTTCTATGAAAATATCATGGCAACGGTTGAAGTATGGTTCGGCAATGGTGCTCAAAATGAAATGTCCGATTTTGTAACTGACCGTATTTTCAGCAACGGGGCGTGGGGCACCAAGGAAACAACCATGCAAGCCAAAGGCGCAAAGGCGGCTAAACTTGGCAAAAACGCAGTTATTCAACTTGTTTTCCCAAGCGCTGAGAGATTGCAATACCGTTTCCCGGTGCTTGAAAAACACAAGTATCTTTTGCCTGCAATGTGGGTAATAAGATGGTTGGATGTTTTGATGTTTAAACGCGGCAAATTACAAGAGCGCATGGATGAGGTTAAGCATCTTGATGATGAAACCGTTTTTTCGTATCAAAAAGAACTTGACTATGTAGGTCTTGATTTTAATTTTAAGGAATAATTATGAACATATTAGTTACAGGTGCTGCGGGATTCGTCGGCAAAAATCTTGTAGCCGCGCTTGAAAACATTCGTGACGGCAAAGATACAACCCATCCCGAAGTGAAAATTGATGATATTTATCTTTATGATGTAGATACTGATAAAAATCTGCTTGATACATATTGCGCAAAAGCGGATTTTGTGTTCAATCTTGTGGGTGTGAACAGACCCAAGGATCCATCTGAATTTATGGAAGGGAATTTCGGTTTTGCTTCGCTTTTGATTGACACTCTCAAAAAGCATAATAACACCTGCCCGGTTGTTGTTTCTTCTTCGATACAGGCAACTCTTGTCGGACGCTACGATAGCGATTACGGCAGAAGCAAGAAAGCAGGCGAGGAACTCTTCTTTGAGTACGGTGCAAAAACTGGCGCAAAAGTGCTTGTATACCGTTTTCCCAACCTTTTTGGTAAATGGTGCAGACCCAATTACAATAGCGCCGTAGCGACTTTCTGCAATAATATTGCAAATGACCTTGAAATAACCGTAAATGACAGAAGCATAGAACTTGAACTTTTGTATATTGATGACCTCGTAGAGGAAATGCTTTTGGCACTTTGCGGCAAGGAGCATCGCGCAGAGTTTGACGGTATTGAAACGGTATTAACTCAAAGCGGCAAATATTGCGCCGCTCCCATTACTCATAAGGTTACACTCGGTGAGATTGTTGATTTGCTTATGGCATTCAACTCACAGCCAAAGACGCTTGTAATGCCCGAAATTCCTTCGGGTTCGTTTGCACAGAAACTGTATTCTACATATTTATCATATATGCCCAAAGAAAAAGTGGTAATACCGCTTAAAATGAATGTGGACAACAGAGGAAGTTTCACAGAACTCATGCGCACAGACAAATGCGGACAGTTCAGCGTGAATATTTCAAAGCCTGGCATCATGAAAGGACAACATTGGCATAACACAAAATGGGAGTTCTTTATTGTTGTCAGCGGCAAGGGCCTCATTCAACAGCGAAAAGTCGGAACCGATGAGGTTTTGAATTTTGAAGTCAGCGGGGAAAAGATTGAGGCGGTTCACATCCTCCCCGGATATACGCACAACATCATCAATCTTTCGGATACCGAAGACCTCGTTACTGTAATGTGGGCAAATGAGTGCTTTAACCCCGGTAAACCCGATACATCTTTTGAGGTGGTAGAATGAATATAAAACTTGATTATTCCGATGTAAAGTTTGCTGATAACGGCAAACTCAAATTGCTTATTATTGTGGGTACCCGTCCCGAGATAATCCGACTTGCGGCAGTTATCGATAAAAGCAGAAAATATTTTGACTGTGTTCTTGCACATACCGGTCAAAATTATGACTATAATCTTAACGGCGTATTTTTCCGCGACCTTAAACTTGCCGATCCCGAGGTGTATATGGACGCGGTAGGTGATGACCTTGGAGCAACCGTTGGTAACATCATCAATTGCTCATATAAACTTATGGCTCAAATTAAACCTGATGCATTGCTCATTCTCGGAGATACAAATTCGTGTCTTTCTGCAATTTCGGCAAAGCGCTTGCATATTCCGATTTTTCACATGGAGGCTGGCAACCGTTGTAAAGACGAGTGCCTCCCAGAGGAAACAAATCGCAGAATTGTTGATATTATTTCGGATGTTAACCTTGCTTATTCCGAGCATGCGCGCCGTTATCTTCATGAGTGCGGCCTGCCCAAGGAGCGCACTTATGTGACAGGTTCACCCATGGCAGAAGTTTTGCACGAGAATCTCGACGACATTAAAAAGTCCACCATTCTCGAAAAACTTGGCCTTGAGTCCAAAAAGTACATTCTTCTTTCCGCGCACAGAGAAGAGAATATTGATACTGAAAAGAATTTCTTGTCACTTTTTAACGCGATAAATAAAATGGCAGAGAAGTATGATATGCCGATTTTGTATTCTTGCCATCCCCGCTCTAAAAAGCGTCTTGAAGCGAGCGGTTTCAAACTTGATAGCCGTGTTATTCAGCATGAGCCCCTTGGCTTCCATGATTATAACCATCTCCAGATGAATGCTTTTGCCGTTGTTTCTGACAGCGGCACTCTCCCAGAGGAGTCGAGTTTCTTTACCTCTGTGGGAAATCCTTTCCCGGCGGTGTGCATCCGTACTTCAACCGAGCGTCCCGAAGCACTTGATAAAGCATGCTTTGTTTTAGCGGGTATTGACGAGCATTCGCTCCTTCAGGCGGTGGATACAGCGGTGTCCATGAACGAAAGTGGCGACTACGGAATTCCCGTTCCTACTTATGTTGAAGAAAATGTTTCTACCAAGGTTGTAAAGATAATTCAAAGCTACACCGGCGTTGTAAACAAGATGGTTTGGCGAAAGTATTAGTAAAAATGACAATGGGCGCTCGTGAAAACGGGCGCCTTTTTGTACAAAAGCTTTAAAGATGAAAAAAAGATAATTTTTTTGAAAAAAAGTGTTGACAAAACTCTTTTATTGGTGTATACTTTAAAAGTCGCCGCGAGGGAAACCTCAAGGGAGACGAATTCGGTCATTGAAAATTGAACAACAAAGAGAAAGAAACACGAACTGCAAAGTTAAGTGTAGATCTCGAACAATTCTTTAGAGAAACCAAGTAAAAAAACTTATGCG
>JAZQWE010000102.1:0-5308 GCA_045632225.1 Eubacteriales bacterium
CATCCTTTACTTCGCTTAAACGCTTTTTAACAGTACCGTCATAGAGCTTTCCGTCAAGTTCTATTCTGAGTCCGCCGATAAGGCTCTCATCAACAAAGTAAAAAGCGTTTACCTTTTTGCCGGTAACTTTTTCAAGTTTGGCAACAAGTTTTTCTTTTTGCGCTCCGTCAAGCGGCAGAGCGGAAGTTACCGCTGCGCTAACCGTGCCGGATGCCGCAAGCGCAAGTTTTTTATACTCCGAAAGGCACTCACACACGCTCTTTGCACGGTAGTTTTCGCAAAGAAGTTTTAAAAACGACACAATATGCAAAGGTAGCGTGCCAAAAGCCTTGTCAATCGCCTCGCATCTCTCGGCAAGCGGAATAGCGGGCGATGAAAGAAACTCCACATATTCGGGATTTTCACTTAAAACGGTGTACACAGTATCAACCGCCTCACCGTAAAGGTCGCTCTCGCCGCTCTCATTTGCAAGCATAAAAAGCGCCTCGGCATATTCCCTTTCAGTTTGCATCGTCGTCACCTATTCCTTCAATAAAGGAGTCGATAAGGTTCTTGTGGTCGTCACTTGAAACCTCGCGTTCAAGCATTTTGGATGCAAGCGCGCTCGAAATGCTGACAATCTCTTTTTTGATGGAATCTTCTGCCTTCTTTTTCTCAAGCGCCGCTTCGTTTTCAGCCTGACGGATTATTCCGTCGGCCTTTTCTTTGGCATCGGCAATGATTTCTTTTTCACGCGCGGTGGCGGTACCGACAGCCGCTTTAATCATGCTCTCTGCCTCAAGCGCCGCGCCCGCAAGTTTTTCATCGTATGCCTTTTGGTCATTCTCTGCTTTTTCTCTTGCATCCTTTGCCGCCGCATAGTCACCGTCAATGGTGTTTTGGCGATTTTCAAGCATTTTCTTAACCGGTTTGTAAAGGAAATACTTTACGATTAAGAAAAGGAGCACAAGATTGCCGAGTGAAGCAGCCATTTGCCACAGATTGACCGAAATTACGTCAAGTGTTTGCATAGCTATAACTCCGTATTAAAGGGACTGAATTGTTTTTACAAGAAGGTTAACAAGCATGTTGGGGGCAACAAAGATGAGAAGAATTGCAATAACAAGTGCATAAAGACCGGTTGTTTCTGCAATCGCACAACCCATAAGCATTGTGGTGGTTACAGAGCCCTTGCACTCAGGCTGACGGCCGATTGCTTCACATGCTTTTGCAACGGCGTTACCTTCACCGATACCGGGGCCGATACCTGCGATCATTGCAAGACCTGCGCCAAGTGCGCAACAACCTAAAATAATACCAATTGCGAGTTCCATAATAAAATCCTCCGATTTTTATATAAATTTTTATTTTATTTTGCTTTGGAAAGTTTTTTATGCTTACGCGCCTTGTATGTTTCAATATCAAATGCACCCGAAACATACATCATTGTAAGCATGGCAAATATAAACGCCTGAAGGCATCCGCTGAATACATCAAAGTAAATTGAAAGTACCGCGGGAATACCAATTTGGAGCAGCGGAATATCTGCAAGGAAACCCGGAAGCCATCCAAGAAGCATTGAAGAAAGTCCGCCAAGTGCTGTGCCGAGGAGCACCGAAATTACCGTGCCCGAAAGAACGTTGCCGTAATGACGGAACGCCATTGAAACGGGAGTTGCAAATTCGCTGATAAAATTGATCGGCGCAAGAAGCGCAACGGGCTCGGCAAACCCTTTAAAGTAATTCAAAAGTCCGCATTTCATCTTGTAATATGTGATAATTACAAACACAAGAATTGCCCATCCACCAACGATGTTAATATCCGATGTAGGCGGAAAGAGACCGCAGAGAGAAAGCAAACTTGAGAGCGCGGAAAGTGCCATGATTGCGATTATAAACGGCGAAAATCCAATAAAATATTCGCCCATGTTTTCGTTGACAAGTGCATCAACCTTTTCAACAATGAGTTCGGCAAAATGCTGACGCTTTAGTTTTATGCGCTCATTAAGACCGTGTGTCATATAAAGGCAGAAGAAAAGCAGCGTTACCATTACAAGCGCGGAGTTTATCTGCGATTCAGTCACGGGAAAATCCTGAAACGGCATTTTTAAAGTGAAAAATATCCGTGCACCAGTGATGCTGACACCTTCTGCGACGGGTTTTGTCAACACCTGCAACACAATTCCGAAAATTATCGGAATTATCATCATTGCAATGTAGAAGAAATCCGCTATTTTGAAAGACAATTTATTTTTGCTCAAAATATCACTCCTTTACAAATCCTTTATAATCAAAGGACGAAGCGCAACTGCAATACGCGGAAATATAAGCGGTATCACAGTTGCAATTATATCAAAAGCGGGAATAAGATAGGCAACAAGTGCCACCGCAAAGAGCAAAAAAAGTCTGCCTCTTTGCGAAAACTTCATAAGATTTGCCGCCTCTTTTTCATCTTTGCCAAGTGCATTTTGAACGGTTATTCCCATGAGAAGGAAATTACCGACTGCCGCAAAAAATCCAAGCAGATTTCCGCATAGCACCGTGTAGTTCCACAAGCTCGCCACAAGGAATACCGATTGCATAAGCATACTGAAAATAAGCGTTACCGCCGCGATATACAGCGTTTCTCTTAAAACTGTACGGTCAATCTTTCCCATTTTAATCTCCCTAAAAGCACATTACAATTAGTATATCATATTCCCGAGCAAATTTCCATATTTTTATAAAAAAAAACTGTTTTTTGCATTGCGCTTTTTGGCGCAATGCAAAAACAGTTCATCAATAATATCTTTCGCGCTTACGCTTGCGAATTGCGTGAAAAACACCGTATCCCACAAGCGAAACAATTATGAGAGTCGCAAGGATATAGACACCCTCGCCCGTTGCACTACTGATTTTAAGTTCCTCCCAAAGTCCGTTGAGGAGCGAAAGCATTTCACCGTCAAGGTTATGATAACTCATTTTATCATAATTCGCCTTGAAATTGAAATTTTCGGGATAGAGCACCGCCATTGCATCCTCGCCCATATCCTCAATATAAATTTCGCTTTCGTAAACCGCTTTATTGGGGCTTGCATAGTAAATATACTCTGCATTGGCAATTGCAGGTTCGGGTGAAAGCATAAAATCAATATAAATCTCGGCAAGTTCCTTATTGGGAGCACCCTTGGGTATGCAATATGCATCCACAAAAAGATTTGTTACAATCTCGCCCTCATCATTTTCGGGATAGAAAAATCCGAGTGCTTCATTGTTTTCTGCCATTGAGAGGTAGTCGCCCGCATAGTATGCGGAAATAGCCGCCTCGCCGGACTCCATCTTGTTAAAGATTTCGTCCATGACATAACCCTGTACATGGGGTTGCTGTGCCTTCAACTCTTCAAGTGCCATTCTCCACTGTGCAACATCGGTGGTGTTTACATCAATACCGAGTTTGTACATTGCTGTGCCGAAAGCATCACGGGAGTTGTTAAACTGTAAAATGCGACCCGCGTACTTTTCGTTCCACATAAGGTCCCATTTACCCGTATCGGCATCATCTACAAAATTGGAATTGTAGATAACTCCGACCATACCGTAGGTATAGGGGATGGAATACTCGTTTGCCGCATCGTAGTACAGCCATTTGAAATCATCGCTGATATTTGCATAGTTCGGAATGTTTGAAAAATCAAGTTTTTCAAGCATTCCCTCTTTTACAAGACGGGCAATCATATAGTCCGAAGGGATTACAACATCGTACCCCGATGCACCGCTTTTAAGTTTTGCATACATATCCTCGTTAGAGGCATAAGTTGTGTAAACAACCTCAATTTCTTCGCCGTATTTTTCAAAGTAATACTTTTCAAACGCGGCGTTTGAATCAAGAGTTCCCTCGCTACCGTCGGAGATATATTCGCCCCAGTTGTAAACATTTACAACCTTTTTTTCGCCGTTTGCCGCACAACCGCAAAGCAAAAGGCAAATCAATAGAACAAAAGCAAGTTTTCTCATTTTTTAGCCCTCGCTTTCTTCTTTGTACCGTCGCCCTGAGCCACATTTGAAAGAATCAAAAGCACAAGCACGGCGATAAAGATGAGGGTTGAAAGAGCATACATATCAGGTGTTACACGCTTTTTTGTCATCGAATAAATACGGATGGGCAATGTTTCAAAACCGTTACCCGTTGTAAAATAACTGATGACAAAGTCGTCAAGCGAAAGTGTAAACGCCATAATAAGTCCGGAAATGATACCCGGCAAAATCGCGGGGAATTCAACCTTGCAAAACGCCTGAAAAGGTGTGCATCCAAGGTCCATCGCCGCCTCTGTAAGATGCTTGTCCATCTGTCTTATCTTGGGCATTACCGAAAGAATTACATAGGGCAAGTTGAATGTTACATGCGCGATGAGCACGGTACCGAAACTAAGTGTCTTCGACATGCCGAGTGCCTGACTTACAAACACAAAAAGCAACATCATAGAAATACCCGTTACGATATCGGGGTTCATCATCGGGATGTTGGTCACGGTTGAAATTGCGCTCTGCGTATGCTTGCTCTTGAGTTTAGAAATGCCAACAGCCGCTACAGTACCGATAATTGTAGCAATAGCCGATGACGAAACCGCAAGCACAAGTGTGTTTTTAAGAGCCTCAAGCGTTGCAGGGTCATTAAAGAGTTCTTTATACCAATAGGTCGAAAAACCCGTGAAAACGCCCGTGGAATTGCTTGAGTTAAACGAAAACAGCACCATAACCGCAATCGGTGCATAGAGGATGATAAAGATAAGCGCGGTATAAACCTTTGAAAGTGTTTTCACGCAACCACACTCCCCTCTTCATCCGAATAGCGATTCATAATCGCCATGGAAATAAGAATGACAACCATAAGTACAAGTGACATTGCAGCACCGAGGTTGTAGTTGTACGCGGTCTGGAACTGACGCTCAATAGTATCGCCGATAAGGTCAAAACTTGAGCCGCCGAGTTTTTGAGAAATGTAGAATGTGCTAACCGACGGTACAAACACCATGGTAATACCCGAAACAATTCCCGAGCGGGAATGCGGCATTACAACCTTGAAAAATGTTTGCACGGGAGTGCAACCAAGGTCAGCCGCCGCCTCAAGCTGACGGTTATCAAGTTTTGAAAGAACGGTGTGAATCGGAAGCACCATATAGGGCAAATAGTTGTATACCATACCGAAAATAACTGCTCCGTCGGTATTTATCATGTGGACCTGACCAAGGCCAAGGCTTGTCAAAATATTATTGATAAAACCGGTATCCTCGATAATAGCCATGATTGAATATGTACGGATGAGGAAGTTCATCCACATAGGGAGCATGATA
>JAZQWE010000103.1:0-1235 GCA_045632225.1 Eubacteriales bacterium
TTTCCTTTATCCAACTGCCAAAACTGCCGTGAGGTAAAAGTCCCTTTACCTCGCACATACGGCGACCAATCTCAATAACATTGGTGAGCATCATCGCGGTGTATCCGCGGATTTCCTGCGCAATAATTTCGGGCGTTCTAAGTTGTTCTAACTGATTGCTCATACTGCAACCCTCGCTTTCTTTTTCTTGAAAATTTTGTTAATGGCTTCAAGCCATTTTTCTTCAAATACAACAACCTCTTCGGTTCTTGCACAGTTTCCCTTGCCACGGTTCTGCCGCACGGTAAGATTCTTTTCATCAAGCTCAAGAGTAAAATACGGTTTGTCCGGTTCGCTCAAATGTCTTATAAACAATATCGCAGTTTGTCCGCTCGCATGGCGGTCCGCGTATGAGTACACACAATGGCTATGCGCCTTTCCTTCTGCTCTGAGCTCAGCGGCAGACATCGGAGGTCTTATGCAAAGCCCCTCATATTCAAAGCAATAACCGCGAAGTGCGTTGTATCGCTCTTTAAACTCCTCGTCCCGCTTTGCATCCTTTTCAGCATTTATGCGATCGGTGCAATTATTGTGTGCTCTAACTAAATTCTGAGGGAATATATCCGCATCGGTGACAAGCCCGTCCCCGAGTTTTCGGCTCATATCCCAATAGTCGCAAAGTTCGTTTACAGTTGCGGTATTATTGTATCTTCCACGCTGTTTTATTAAATATTTAAAGCATCTCACAGCAGACACTTCTCGTGGCCTGTCATATTCGAATAACATCTTGTAATGATGCAGACTAAATTTATCGTTTATGAATTTCACTTCCTCTTCGGTGAGGATGGTGCCGTTTTCCTTCGCATAAACATAAAGGTTTAAATCCGACAAATCCCACTTGCGTTTTACACAAAGTTTGAACTCATCCTTGTTTAGTCCAAGCATTTCACTTGGTCGGCGCGACTTCCAATCTATGCCCTCAACCATACTTGTATACCCCTTGCGCGTGTAAAGAGTATGCTGTGCGGCCTTAATTTTCCCGTTCAAAAGCGCCGATGCTCCTTGCATAACAAGGTTTTCTACATTTTTATGCTTTTGAAACAACTTCAAATAGGCCACAAGTGGGGGATTTTCAACTGTATTTGCAAAAAGATCGAGTTTAGAGTTTTCAAGCCGCGTACCGGTTAAAATATCTGCATTAAACGGGAATAATAGATTTGCATCGCCGTAGGTATCAATGCATTTTTCTCTCGTCT
>JAZQWE010000104.1:0-5360 GCA_045632225.1 Eubacteriales bacterium
TGCCTATTCCGCCACTCCGGCACGATTACCTTTCGGCAACAGAAATATATTATCACACTTTATGTTTGTTGTCAATACTTTTTTGAAATCTTTTTAAAAAGCGTTCGACACAATATCTGGAATTTTTTACACTTATACAAAAACAGATGAATAATTTTCAGTTGACTTTTTTTCATTGTAGTTGTATAATTGTGTTGAAATATAAGAATTTGTAGGTTTGATTTTATCAACACGGACAGTTTTTATTGTAAAAAAGTCGAAAAATATTGTACACTTTATATTTGGAGGGCACACAATGTCAGACGGCATTATTTATAGTTTCGGCACGGAAAAATACGCTTATGAGAACATGCACTCGGAATACGAGGGTAATTTTTGCATTGAAAAAATGGGCATTACATACCCCGACAAGCGCTACCTTATTGACCGTGAGAACTATGGTCGTTATTTTTATCGCCATATCTATGTGCTTGAATATGTAATTTCAGGCGAGGGATATGTTGAGTGTGACCATGAGGTGTACAAGGTTAAAGCGGGCGATTTTTACATGCTTTCAAGCCGCCATTTACACCGCTATTACTGCAATCCCGACAACCCATATTCAAAAATCTGGATAAATGTCGGCGGCCGTCTTATGAACGAGATGATGCAACTTTACAATTTGCAAAGCGGAATTGTAATAAAGCAGATGAATTGCCGCAAGACTTTCGATTCAATCTTTGACGAGTGTTCGCGCATCACTTGCGAAAACAAAGCTGATATTTACCGCGGCGTGTTCAAACTAATTGTGCGACTTCTTGACCAACTTACAAGCGACTCCGCGTGTGATATGCTTGCTCCTTCATCATATAAAATTCGCGATTTTATTGATGCGAATATTCAGGCGGATATTGGCCTTGATGACATTGCAAACAAATTCTTTTTCAGCAAATCATACATTATTAGTTGCTTTAAAAACGAGTTTGGCGTTTCGCCAAAGCAATATATAATACAAAAGAAGATTGAAACCGCGAAAAATATGTTGCTTGAAACTGATATGAGCATCAAGGCGATTGCAGAGATGCTTCATTTTGCGGACAGCCATCATTTTTCAAATACATTCAAAAAGCAGACCGGAACGGCACCCGTTGAGTTCCGACTAAAGGCAGGGCAGAACTAAATGAACATAATTCTTATTGGCATGCCGGGATGTGGCAAAAGTACCGTTGGCGTTATTCTTGCAAAGGTAATGGGCATGCATTTTTGTGACACTGATATTGTAATTCAGGAACGCGAGGGCAGAAAACTTCAGGAAATTATCAATGCCGACGGCAACGATGCGTTTCTTGATTGCGAAAGACGCGCACTTCTTTCTATAGATGCAGAAAACACGGTTATTGCAACCGGCGGCAGCGCGATTTACTCCGACGAGGCAATGAAGCACCTCAAAAAGAGTGGCAAGGTTGTATATCTCAAGGTTAGCGAAGCAGAGATTGAGCGCAGACTTGCAGATTTTGCGGCGCGCGGCGTTGCTATAAAGGACGGTATGACCGTACTTGATTTGTATAACGAGCGTGTTCCGCTTTATGAAAAGTATGCGGACATTACTGTTATTGGCGAGGGATGGGACATCCCTGCGGTAATCGGCAAAATAGCAGAAGGACTTGCAAGACTATAAAAAAGCGGCGAAAGCCGCTTTTTGTTTTGGCAAGATAGATTGATGTTTTGCAAAATATGCAAATTTCTTTTGTAAGGACAGTCGCCCTCGACTGTCCGAATGAACAGCTTTAACTCTCGGTTCGCGCAGGTTATAACATTTATCTACGCTATCAAGCAAAAAACAGCTCCGATTGTGAATGAAGCGGAGCTGTTTTTTATTTTGAAATTTTTGGATTGTCAGTTATGCCAAGGATGTAATCTACAGAAACATTGTAAAACTTGGACAACTTTATTAGAATATCTGTGGGGATGTCGCGCTGACCGAGTTCGTAGTTGCTGTATACTTGTTGTGAGCAATTGAGCGATTTTGCAATTGTTGATTGCGAAAGGTCGCTGTCCTCGCGTAAATCTCTGATTCGTTTGTACATACCGTTCTCCTGATGTTGGATAACAACATTATATGATACTGCATTTTGCAGTATTGACTTTTACTGCAAAATGCAGTAAAATGTAGTTGCAAAGATTTTTGCATTATGTTAAAATTGAATTAGAAATGGCAAAGGAGAAAGTTTCATGAAAAAACTTTTTACGATAATTTTGACCGTTTTTATGCTTACTGTTTTTGCGGAAGCGGCTGATTTTGAATATATTTTACCAACCGAGTATCAAAAGGTTGAGTTTGCGGCTTTTTTGGGTGCGGGGCGGCGAATTATTGCCACGGATAAAGACGGTCACACAGCCATGTATAACCAAAACGGAGAAAAGGTGAGTGCTGATTATGAATTTATCAGCCTTGGCACAGACGGCATTGGAATTGCACGCCGCGGCGGCAAAGTTTATCTCATAAATTACAACGGCAAGGAAGTTGGCGAATTTGGAGAAAACTACATTTCACACGATTCTACCTATGTATTACTTGACCTTGGCAGTAATAATGACGGCAGACCGATTTTCTATTATCAAGGCGAGTTTGCGGTGTGCACTTATGACGGTACGGTGGTTAAAACATTGCCGTATGAAGGATTTTTGCCGAGTCGCACGGCGGACTACGGTTTGTCTTTTGAAAGCGGAAGGCTGATTTTTGAAAAAGACGGTAAGTTTGGTGCAATTAACTGCGGCTTTGATACTGTGGTAGAACCCATATACGATAAAATTTTCGGTTTTTCAAATGACAGTTATACAACCGTAGCGATAAAAGGCGGAAAATACGGTATTATCGACTATGACGGAAATGTAATATGTGCTTTTGAGTATGATAGCATCAATCCGATGTACAAGAGCGGTTCTACCCAGTGCTACATTGTTAAAAAGGGAGACAAAGAAGGAATTATAGCGCCGGACGGTAAGACGGTGCTGATGGAACTTTGCGACTGTAAAATATGTTTGGTTTACCCGGATTATGGTCTTGTGCAGGTGAGCGAGGAAAACACACGCGAGGATGCAGACGAATATAATACCCTCTACGGACTTGTTGATTATAAAGGCAATACGGTTATCCCAACTGAGCATATTGCAATATGTGGAATTTCGGAGGGGATGATCGCCGCCAAAAAAGCGTATGACCATGGGGGATACTATGACCTGTTCGGTAATGAAGTGACGGAGTTTAAATACCGTACGGTATCTGATTTTTCGGGCGGTCTTGCATTTGCATCAAGCTGTATTGACGAACTCTGGGTGCATGAGGTACTTGATAATGACGGCAATGTGCTGTTTAATCCCGAAAATTTTGGTGACGGATTTAATATGGGCATTGCCTATGTGGAAGGTAAGTTTATGGACGGGAGCGGTAATGTTGTTTTTGAACTTGCCGACAAGAAAACTACTTCCTACGGCTCGTATGATTCTCCTGAAAAAGAAGGTTTTTATACAGTTACAGACGGAACTTTTTATGGAATTGTTAAATATACTCCCGATAGGCAAGAAGCGCTGTGGGACTATGAATACATCGACTTTTACGGTCAGGTAAACAAAATTTCAGTACATACCGGTGGCTATGATTTTTTGCTTAAAGACGGTACACACCGATATATAGACAGATTTGGAAATGAAACCGACAACAAAGTTGAAATTTACGGTTCTAATGTTTTTGCTTTAGGTGATATGTATGAACTTTGCGATAGTGACGGCAATACTATTTGTACGGTGAAAATGTCCGAGTGTAAATCAGTATACGAAGATGAAACTTGTATTTATATAGTATACAGCGATAGAGTAAAGCGTTTTTTGAAACAAAACGGCGCAAGCGATGTGCTTGAGTTTGAGCGAGAAATTGGCGAGATTTATTTTGCAAATCAAGGCTACTACTATAAGAGCGCACCCGGGGCGTATTATATTGGTAGCGGAGATGCAAAATATGACCTTGTCATGTTCCTTGGCAAAGAATTTGCGGCAAAACGCGGTGACGGATGGTATGTGATTGACAAAGATGGCGCAGAGCGGAACAAAGAGCCTCTTGATTCAAAGCCCGAGGTATGTACGGGCGCTGAAAATTACTATATAGTAGGGACAAAGATACTTACCAAAGATTTCGATTTTGTTTTGGATATTACTGTCCCCATTGTTCAAGGTATTTATGATGATAAGTACATTGTTTGCGGTAAAGAGTCCGGTGAAGTCGGTGTAATTGGCTTTGACGGCAAAACGGTGATTGCTTTTGAAAAATCAGCAATTACTTACCTTGGCAAAGACTTGTTTTATGTTTACAAAGGCGGTATTGGCACGGTTATCCAGGGTTCGGGACGAGTGCTCGCTTCAAACTGCATATATGTCACGGAAATGGGGGAAAACGGCTATATCGGCATTTCACAAGATAATTTTGAGGGATATATCAACGAGAATGGCAAAGTAATGATTACTCTGCCGTGCGGCTATTATGTCGCAGGGGCTTTCAGCGGTGGCATGGCGGCTGTTGTAAAGGATATAGTTTATTACAGATACGGAGATGTAGCCTATATTGATGATGATGGCAAGTTTGTAATTTACGGTAACAACGAGTGGTGTCAAGGCGGCAAATTTGAAAACGGAGTTGCTGTTATGGGCACAAACCTCGGTAAAGCCGGCGCAACAGGTATTCGTATTGTGAAATGCCTTTATGATACTCCGTCCGATTGGGCGGCAGAGGGCGTGAGGGCGGCTATCGAAAAAGGGATTTTGAAAGAAAAACTTCAAAATCGCTACAAAAAGAATATTACCAGGGAGAACTTTTGTGAAATAGTTTATGAACTTGCCGCAGTGCAATCGGCACTTTCAAGCGCCTCGGTTGAGGGGATTTCGTTTGCCGACACCAAAAATGAAAAAGTTCGCGCTCTTTCATCTGTTGGTATAATATTTGGTATAGGTGACGGAAAGTTCAATCCTGATGGATTTATCACCCGTCAGGAGGTTGCTACAATTCTTGCAAGGGTATACGCGCTTGACAAAGAACTTCCTACAGCAGATGAATTTGAGTATGCCGACGATACCTCAATTGCCGAGTGGGCAAAGGAAAGCGTTTATGTAATGCACGCGGCGGGAATAATGGTAGGTGCGGATGGCGGCAAGTTTTCTCCGCTTGTTATGTGCACCGCCGAGCAAACTGTTTTGGCGGCACTTCGCCTTGCTAAATGATACTAAAAAACCTTGCAAAACCGATTTTGGCTTTGCAAGGTTTTTGTTTGGCTAAGATAAATTATAGTTTATGCGCACGATTAAAAACACCTCATCCACCGCGTAGCGGTCCC
>JAZQWE010000105.1:0-3821 GCA_045632225.1 Eubacteriales bacterium
CAAAGAAATTCAGGATGCCATGGAAAAACAGATGAAGGCCGAGCGCGAGCGCCGCGAGTCTATACTCAAAGCCGAGGGCGAGCGTAACTCTGCGATACTTGTTGCAGAGGGTAAAAAGCAATCCATGATTCTTGAGGCAGAGGCAGAAAAACAATCTGCAATTCTTCGCGCCGAAGCGCTTAAAGAGGCACAAATCAGAGAAGCTGAAGGTCAGGCGGAGGCTATTCTCAAAGTGCAAAAGGCAACCGCCGAGGGTATTCGCATGATTAACGAGGCGGCGCCCGGAAATGGCGTAATTGCGATAAAGAGCCTTGAGGCGCTTGAAAAGGTTGCCGATGGCAAATCAACCAAAATTATTATTCCTTCCGAAATTCAGTCACTTGCAGGCCTTGTTACAAGTGCGGCAGAACTGATGAAAGAGGATAAATAAGAATAGAAAACCGACGGATTTCTCCGTCGGTTTTCTTTATTTTGCATTCATTTTAAGATAAGCATTGATAAAGCCATCGATTTCGCCGTCCATTACAGCACCGATGTTACCGTCTTCATATCCGGTGCGGGTATCTTTTGCAAGAGTATAGGGCATAAATACATACGAACGGATCTGCGAACCCCATTCGATGTTTGTCTTGTTACCCTGAATGTCCTCGATACGCTCAAGCTTTTCACGAGCTTTAATTTCCATGAGTTTGGAAATAAGCATCTTCATAGCAGTTTCTTTGTTCTGAAGCTGGCTACGCTCAGTCTGGCAACCTACAACAATACCGGTGGGCTTGTGAAGAATACGGATTGCGGAGTCGGTCTTGTTAACATGCTGACCACCTGCGCCGCTTGAACGGTGAGCGGTTACTTCAATATCTTCATCGCGGATTTCAACCTTGCCGTCATCTTTAAACTCGGGCATAACTTCTACAGATGCAAAAGAAGTGTGTCTGCGTCCTGAAGAGTCAAAGGGAGAAACACGAACAAGTCGGTGAACGCCGTTTTCACTCTTGAGATAGCCGTAAGCATTTGTGCCGGAAATCATAATGGTTGCGCTCTTGATGCCTGCTTCTTCGCCGTCGAGCCAGTCGATGAGTTTTACATCATAGCCGTGCTTTTCACCCCAACGGGTATACATTCTGTAAAGCATAAGCGCCCAATCCTGCGCTTCTGTGCCGCCTGCGCCGGGATGGAATGAAACAATAGCGTTGAAAGAATCGTATTCGCCCGAAAGCAAAAGTTCAAGGCGCATGCGTTCCTCTGTTTTTTCAATGTCAGCAAGTTCGCTTTGTACTTCTTCAACACAGGACTCGTCACTTTCCTCAATAGCCATTTCCGCAAGGGTAATCGCATCCTCAAGCTTTTGAGCGAGTTTATCATAAGCTTCGATTTTATCTTTGAGCTGCTTTACCTGCTGTAAAATCTTGCCCGAATTCTCCTGGTCATTCCAAAAATCTTCAGCATAGGTCTGTTTTTCAAGTTCTTCTGCATTTATGCGAAGTTCGTCAATTCTAAGCGCATTGCCAAGTTCTGCAACCTTGCCGCGCTGTTCAAGTAAGCTAAATCTTGCCTCTTCAAGTGCTACTATCACGGGTAGTACCTCCGAAAAAATTCATTAACTAAATCAGTATATCATATTTTGGCAGAGTTTTGCAATAGTTTTATATTGACTTTTTAAAATTTGAGATATATAATAATTACACAGAATAATTTAAAGGATGGAATTTTAAAATGGTAGTAACAAAAGATTCTCTCATCGGCGATGTTCTTGATCACGATGTAAATACCGCACAGTTTTTTATGGAAATCGGCATGCATTGCCTTGGTTGCCCTCATTCCCGTGGCGAGTCCATTGAAGAGGCTTGCAAGGTTCATGGCACCGATGCTGATTCGCTTGTAGCAAAGATTAACGAATTTTTAGCAGCAAAATAAAGGATAAAGCCTTTCCTTAACGGAAAGGCTTCCTTTGTATGAGGGGATTATGACGGATATTTCAATTAGTACAAGGCTTCTTTGGTTTGCCGAGCGTGTTCGCAAGGAAGTCTTCTTCGCTGACATTGGCACCGACCATGCAAAATTACCCGTTTATCTTGTTAAAAATGGCAAGGTTAAAAATGCGGTAGCCTCCGATATTGGCGAGGGGCCGATTGCTCGCGCAAAGACTTTTATTGCGCTTAACTCTCTTACCGATAAAATAAAAACATATATTGGTGACGGTATTGCTCATCTTGATATAACTCTCCCCGCAGACATCGCCATTTGCGGCATGGGAGGCGAAACTATCATTAATATAATAAAGGGTGCTCCGTTTGTAATGCAACACGGTGTAAGACTTTTGCTACAGCCGATGACTGATTTTGCCGCAGTCAGAAATTTTCTTGGCGAAGCAGGTTTTGAAATTGTTGATGAAGATGTTGTGCTTTCCGACGGCAAATTATATCAATGTATTGTTGCTGATTTTACCGGCAAAACATACAAGCTCCGCGCTGACGAAGCAGAATTCGGCGCACTTTGTATAGAAAATAAAGGCGACGCTTTTATCGAGTATGTTACAACTCGAAAGCATAATATTGAAAAGTGGATTGACAATAAACAAAAAGCCGGACATGATGTTACAAGTGAGCAAGAGTTGCTTGACGCGTGTGAGAAGATATTAAACGGCTAATTTCAAAAAGGGCGATTATTCGCCCTTTTTGAAATTTTCAAGTAGTTTTTCAAGAGCGCCTTTTTCGATGCGCGATACATAAGAACGCGAGATTTTAAGTAATTTCGCGACATCCCTTTGAGCCATTGCAGGTTTATTGTTTAAACCGTACCGTAGTATCAGGATTGTTCTTTCTCGGTCGGTCAGTATTTCATCAATCAGCTGCAACGCCTTTTTTGTGTGAATTTTTCTGTCAATATCCTCTGCAATTGTATCGTCGATGCAGATTATATCCTCGTATGTGAGCGGATTGCCGTCGCGGTCAATGTCTATTGTTTCATTTATTGAAACCTCGTTTGTAAGTTTCTTTTGCGCACGAAAATACATCAGTATTTCATTTTGAATACACTTTGCGCCGTAGGTGGCAAACCTTGCGCCGTTTGATGCATCGAAAGAATCGATGGCTTTTACAAGCCCTATACTGCCAATCGAAATTAAGTCATCTTGATTTTTGTTTGTAAAGTAATATTTTCTCACAATGTGGGCGACAAGTCTTAAATTGTGTTCGATTAGTTTTGTTCGGGCTACTTCATCGCCGTTCCTCATTTTTGCAAAAAGATCGCGTTCCGTTTTGGCGCCGAGTGGGGCGGGGAAGTTTTGTGAGGACGATAACCCGAGTATAAAGTAGAAAATGCCTATTGCGAAGGCCGAAATTGAAGTAAACATTGAGTATTTCCTTTCGTAAAGATAGTAATTTATATGAAAATACAATACATGTCTACAACAAAAAACAAAAAAATATTTTTCTTCGCCCTCGAGAACGAGTGAGAAAACGAGAGAAAAACGAAGAAAAACAGAGCATTGAATATTGTAAATTAAAAATTTGAACTTTTTTTCAAAAAATGCTTGACATAGCAATATCACTATGCTATAATCTCAAATGTTCGACCAAAAGTTTATTTTTCTATTGTTTAATGGAGGATTTTGTAATGTCTACTTTTATGGCTAAAAAAGAAACCGTTGAACGCAAGTGGTATGTTATCGATGCTGCAGGTCAGCCTCTCGGTAAGACTGCTGCTAAAGCGGCTACTATTCTTCGCGGCAAGCATAGACCCGAGTTCACCCCCCATGTTGACTGTGGTGAGTTTGTAATCATCATCAACGCAGCAAAGGCTGTTCTCACCGGTAAGAAGCT
>JAZQWE010000106.1:0-2361 GCA_045632225.1 Eubacteriales bacterium
TGAAATTTTTTCAAAAAATTTGCTTTCATCGCGGCTGTAAATTTTTATTTTCACATCAGAAGATTCATTTTTTAAGGACAGTATCTTTACTCCGAGTAAATTTGCTAAATTCAAAACATCTTTTATCAAAAAAGCATTCACTTTAAAAACCGTATATCCGACAGCGTAGTAAAACAAGTTTTTCATTTGTTTTCAAACCTCACCGCGTTAAGTTCCCCACAAATTTCAAGTGTTTTTTCAAAGAAACTTACACACTTTAAATGCTCGCCGCAAAAAGCAACCGTTCCGCTATTTGTAAGCGCTATAATCTCTGTACTTTTGTATTGCAAAAGTTTTATACATCCCGAAAGAATTGCATGACCACCTATTATCTGCAACCTAAACATCCCACCAAGCGAATCTTCGGGTAGTTCGAGCGCGTTTAAGAATTTGCTTTTTGCAACTTTGAATTTTTGCATTTTCATCCTCCTGCTCATAAAAGTTTTAACGCTAAAATATACTCTAAAAAAAGGAGTTGTATGAACAGCGTGAAAAAAATCAAACCTTATTTTTTGCTTATTTTACTTGTTGTTTTTTGCATTTTTAAAATTGAAAATGTACTTTTGGGAATGCAGAAAGCGCTGTCGATTTGCGGTTTTTCAATCATACCTTCGCTTTTCATTTTTTTCGTTTTATCCGATATTACCGTGTCAATGATTTACCGTGACTCCTTTGCACTTTCTCCAAAGTTTATTTTGTTTTTGCTCGGATCGCTGTGTGGATTTCCAATAGGCGCATCCCTTTGCGAAACAATGTATCAAAATAAAGTTTTAAACAAGCAAGATGCCGAAAAATTGCTACCGTTTTGCAATATTGCAAGCCCTGCATTTGTAATAGGCGCGGTTGGAGTAACGATGTTCAAAAACGAAAAAATCGGTATATTGCTGTATTTTTCGCAAGCTGTTGTTTGTGCTTTACCCATGCTTTTTGTTAAATGCAAAAACGAAGGAGCAAACATAAAAAGCGATAAAAAAAGTTTTTCGCAGATATATTTTTCATCACTTGAAAAAGCGGTTAATTCTATACTGAAAGTGTGCGCGCAAATCTGCATTTTTACGGTTTTTCTTTCGCTCATTGAGCATTGTGCTCTCAAATACCTTGCTGTATTTTCAGAGGTGACTTGCGCGCTTTCGCTATGCTCAAATATCTTTTCGTATTCCCCCTTTTTATCAATTGCCATTGGCGGCTTTTCACTTGGTTTTTCTTGTTTTTGTGTACATGGGCAGATAATTTCATCGGTAAAAAGTTTTAAAATAAACTATTTGCGTTTTTTATCTGTTAAAGCGCTCCAAGGGGTTATGACTGCCTTATTATCCACCATTTTGTATTATTTGTTTTTTTGCGCTTGAAAACTTGTTTTTTATGTGGTAATATAATTTCGTCGAATATGGAGGAAACACCATGAAAAACAAGATATTTGAACAATACGATATTTCAAAAAAATGCGCGTTTTGCGAATTCGCCTCAAAAACGCTGGATGAAGAAAAAATGCTTTGTAAAAAGAAAGGCGTTGTTCACGCAGACTATTCATGCCGCGCCTTCAGATATGACCTTATGAAGCGTCTTCCTAAAAGACTCCCCGCATTCCCGAAAGAATAAAGAAGTCCGAAAAAATAACTCTTTTCTGACTTCTTTTACTTTTTAATTCGTAAAGCTTCACAAAGTTTTTCATCATTTGCAACATAAGCGCTGTAATTGGTCGAATATGTCACATACCCCGGTTTTGCTGCAGGGGGCTTTTTAACATTTTTTACGCGAGTATAATCAACAGCAATCTGCCCACCGTCAATGCTTGAATATGTCGCGGCAATCGTTGCCGCTTCAGTATAATCTCTCTCTGATGGTTCATCTCCGTTACAAATGAGCACAACATGCGAGCCCGGTGCACCTTTTACATGGAACCAAAGGTCAAGTTTTGATGCAACTTTAAATGTAATGTGGTCATTTTGAATATTGTTTTTGCCGCAGAGAACTCTGTATCCGCCGCTTGTTTTAAACTCAATCGGCTTAACCGCCGCATTCTTAACCGCTTTAAAATTAGTCATGCGTGAAGCATAACCGCTTTGCGAAAGTTCTCGGCGAATTTCTGCAAGATCGCCCTCATTTTCCGCGCGTTCAAGCGCCTGAGTTACAGTTTCAAGATACTCAAGTTCTTCATTTGCAATACCGATTTGCTCGGTAAGGTATTTCTTTGCATTTTTGCATTTGTTATACTTTTTATAAAATTTTTGAGCGTTTTGAGCGGGTGTGAGTCTTGTGTCAAGTTCAATTGTAATATTCTCACAGTTCTCGCTGTAATAATTCTGCACCACAGCCTCTTTT
>JAZQWE010000107.1:0-2571 GCA_045632225.1 Eubacteriales bacterium
TGAAAAAAGTTTCATTTTCATATTTAGTATAGCATAAACACAAAATGATTTCAACTACCGTGAAATTGCGTGGTGGTAAATAGGAATGTGGATGGATTTATGTTGTGCTTCCCATCACTCGCCGTAGCGCATGACGGTTACTAAGCCTCGCTTTGCTCGCGGATTATTCGCTACGCTCAGAATGACAACGCGATAAGGCGGGCGATTGATAATCGCCCCTACGGTTGGAGGTGGTTGTGGCGATGAGAGGGACGGCGGGAGATGCCACCCTACGGGTGAGAGAGGGATGGCGGGAGCAAGCTCCGCCCTACGGGATTGCGAGCGTGTGGGGATTGCAAACGGCGACAGTGATGTGGTATAATGAAGAAAATTGCTAAAAACAACTCCGAGAGGTATAGATATGACGCATGAATTTTTTATGGAAAAAGCGATAGAGCTTGCGAAAATGGCGGTCGAGCACGGAAATGAGCCTTTTGGCGCAGTTCTTGCGAAAGACGGCGAAATTGTATATACAAATGAAAATCAGATTTACACAATGCACGACCCCACTTTCCATGCAGAAGCAGGACTTATCCGCAGATTTTGCGGCGAAACGGGCATCACGGATTTGTAGGAATACACGCTTTATTCGAATTGCGAACCGTGCTTTATGTGTTGCGGTGCTATGGTATGGACCAAACTCGGTAAATTGGTTTACGGTGCAAGCGATATAGACTTGTGCGAAATTCTCGGCGTTCAAGGCTCGAAGTGCAGTGAAATTGTATTCTCGCAGATGGGTGCAAAAACCGAAGTTGTTTCGGGAGTTTTGCGTGAAAAAGCTATTGAAGATTTGAAGAATTATTTCTGTGATCATTCGAAGGGATAATGATGATGAATAACAATCCTTCTAAACAAGAAATCGATTTTATTCGTGATGCGCTTGCGAATTTTAATAATGCGCATGTTGGCGAGGACGGACATGCTCCTATTAACCTCGTTGAGTATGACGATGACGGAGAAATAATAGGTGGCATTATCGGCGGAACTTATTGGGGCTGGATGTATGTAGATGTTCTCTGGGTACACGAAAACCACCGTAAAAAAGGAATTGGTTCAAAGCTTTTGCATGAAGCCGAAAAAGAGGCTATTTGCAGAGGGTGCCATCATGTTCATCTTGACACAATGAGTTGGCAAGCGCCCGAATTTTACCAAAAGCACGGATATGAGGTAATCGGTGTGCTTCCCGATATTCCGAAAGGAAATCAAAAACATCTGCTTGTGAAAGCGTTGTAATACACAGACAAATTCCAATTTGTCGAGTTGAGCGACTGTTGAATCTAATGTCGCCACTTCGAGCCCGGCAGGGGGAGCCAAAAAAGAAGCGGAGCGCTATTGCGCTCCGCTTCTTTTTTCGTTTCTCGTATAGCGCAGGTTCGACGAGTTTCGCACAGCGAAACTCTGCACGGCTGCGTAGCAGACGTTGCGAGCATCCGGCAAGGGGAACATCATGCGCAAAATCAGGAAAGCAAGAGCGTGGCCCATGGTGTGCAAATTTATCACATATGCGCAGGACTATTTGCATATGGATTCAAAAAGTATATTAGAAATCATAGAGGATGTATTTTGCCGTGACTATGACAAAGAATAATCGCTATAGAAAAAAGCCACGCGGGAGCGTGGCTTTTTTTGATATATTTTTACTTTTTCTTGCTCTTGAGGTAGTTCTCACGGCCAAGTTCATAGAGGTTGTTGCCTTCGCAGTCGATGATAACTACAAGGGACATATCCTCAACATAAAGCTTGCGGAGAGCTTCAGCGCCGAGATCTTCGTATGCAATAAGCTCGCAACTCTTGATCTGCTTTGCGAGAAGTGCACCTGCGCCGCCGATAGCACCGAAGTAAACACCGCTGTGCTTCTTCATAGCTTCAACAACTTCGGGAAGACGGGCACCCTTACCAATCATACCTCTTGCACCGACACTCATAAGAGTGGGAGCATAAGCGTCCATACGACCGCTTGTTGTGGGGCCTGCAGAGCCGATAACCTGACCGGGCTTTGCGGGAGTGGGACCTACATAGTAGATGGTTGCATCCTTGGGGTCAAAAGGAAGCGGCTCGCCTTTTGCAAGGGATTCGCACATTCTCTTGTGACCTGCGTCACGGGAAGTGTAGATATAACCGGTGAGATAAACTGTGTCGCCTGCTTTAAGAGTTTTAGCAACTTCTTCGGTCAAGGGTAATGTAATATGCTTTTCCATTAGAGCACCTCCGTTTTGTGACGAGTTACATGGCAGTTGATGTTAATTGCACAAGGCATACCTGCGATGTGTGTAGGAGGGGTTTCGATGTTAAGACCGATTGCGGTGGTCTTGCCGCCAAAGCCCTGAGGGCCAATGCCAAGCTCGTTAACTTTTCCAAGCATTTCTTTTTCAAGATCTGCATAGAAGGGGTCGGGGTTTCTAACATCAAGAGAACGCATGATTGCTTTCTTTGCAAGGAGAGCAGCCTTGTCGAAAGTACCGCCGATACCAACACCGATTACGATGGGAGGGCAGGGGTTAGGACCTGCAGCTTCAACGGTTTCGATAATGA
>JAZQWE010000108.1:0-2693 GCA_045632225.1 Eubacteriales bacterium
ATTCTTACGAATACAAACCCATTGACGAGTGCTTCAAACTTTACGAAAAATACCCCACCGATTGGCGCATATCGGTAATCGAGGCTGACTCTGTTCTCCTTCGCGAGCACTATAACCGCGAACGCATGAGCGAAAACTCAATCAACGGCCCCATCATGACCCTTGCACTTCTTTATGCAAACGGCGGTTATGAGGAAACATGTAAGATTATCGGTCTTGCAGGTCACGGCGGTGAAAGTGCGGCGGCAAGCGCGCTTGGCATCATCGGCGTAATGCAAGGTTGGGAAAATCTTGAAAGCAATGCAAAGCCCATTATCAATGAGATGGTTTTCCAAGATGGAAAGGGCGTTATTGTAAACCTTCCTCTCCCCGATGTATTGCAGATTTATTGGATGCATGCAGAAAACCTCCCCGCGCGCATTCTCATTACCGATATTGTAAAGATGTATCAGGCAAACTTTGAAAAGATTTTGCTTGAAAACGGCGGCAAGATCGAGGGCAATTATTACTATATTCCCAAGTATCGCGTTTATGAATCTATGTCCGTTTGTGGCGAGGATTTTGAAAACGGCGACCTTGGCATCTTCAAGGCAAAGGGCAATGCGTCTGTCAGCGAAAGTTTCTATACAGGCAAGTATGCCGCTCAGGTAAACGGATCTACTGCGGCTGAAAACAGCGTTTATACCACGCTTACGGGCCTTACCGTTGGTGCACAGTATAAGGTTAGCGCATATATCAACGCCACCACAAAGACAACCGCGCACCTCTTTGCAAGAGAAGTTGGCGAGAGCAAGTATTCTTTTGTAAGCGTTAGCGATCCTTCCCGCTATGTACTCCGCACATTTATCTTTACCGCAACCGCACCCACAATGGAAGTTGGACTTTCCGTTGCGGCAGGTACAAGCGAATTTAAGTACGCTTGCCTTGACGATTTTGTTGTAGTTCGCGCAGAGGAAAAGGTGGAATCCCCCAAGGTTACAATCACCGGCAACGCTTCTGCTAACAAGTACACCGGCATTGTTAATGTAAACATCGCGGGCGATGCTAGTGTAAGCACCGGTAAGGATGTCTACCTCAAAGTTACATTTGCCAATACAACATCTGCAACTTTAGATGTACCCATGACATGGAACGGCGAAGTTTATGCAACAATTCCGTTCTATAAAACCGGCTCAACCGTGTATGAAGGTGCAACCGATGCAACTTATATCCCGATAGTTCTCGGCGATAACACCGCAGTAACACTTGATACCGGCGCAAACGGACTTTACATCTACTCCGCAGAAATCGTAACAATTAAAGACAGATGGTAACGCGGCCCTATCTGTTGTCGAATATTAAACTACAGTTTTGCCGCGTCCGCTCTCGGCTCGCGGACAATGAGTGTCCGCGGTTTTGAAAAATCAAAACACACCGAGTCCCAAACTTATGTATAACAATGAAATACCAAAAAAGCACCGTGAACTTACCGTTCACGGTGCTTTTACTATTTAACCAAAATATCTGCAATTCGTTTACATGCAAAGCCATCGCCGTAGGGGTTTGAGGCTTTTGCCATTTTGTCATACTCGTTTTTATCCTCAAGCAATGTTTTGAAATTCTCGTAGATAACATCTTCGCTTGTGCCAACGAGTTTGAGTGTACCTGCCGCAATGCCCTCGGGGCGCTCGGTGGTATCGCGCATAACAAGCACGGGCTTGCCAAGCGAGGGTGCCTCTTCCTGAATTCCACCGCTGTCGGTGAGAATGAGGTACGAGCGGGAGAGAAAGTTGTGGAAATCAAGCACATCAAGCGGCTCGATAATGCGAATACGGTCGCAATCGCCAAGCTCCTCATTTGCCGCCGCACGGACAACGGGGTTCATGTGGATGGGATAAATCGCCTTTACATCGGGGTGCTCCTCGATAATGCGGCGAATTGCGCGGAACATATTGTGCATTGGCTCGCCGAGATTTTCGCGGCGGTGCGCGGTAATCATGATAAGGCGGCTGTCCTTTGCCCACTCAAGTTCAGGATGTGTGTATTCATCGCGCACGGTGGTTTTAAGAGCATCAATGGCGGTGTTGCCCGTAACATAGATACTGTTTTCGTCCTTGCCCTCACGAAGGAGATTTCCCTTTGAAAGTTCGGTAGGTGAAAAATTGTATTTTGCAACAATTCCAACAGCTTGACGGTTGAATTCTTCGGGGTATGGGGAATAGATGTTGTATGTACGAAGCCCAGCTTCAACATGTCCAACAGGAATTTGCATATAGAAGCATGCAAGCGCTGTAACAAATGTTGTGGAGGTGTCTCCGTGAACAAGCACAACATCGGGCATTTCTTTTTCAAGCACCTCGCGAATGCGCTCAAGAATGTTTATTGTAATATCAAAAAGTGTCTGCTTGTCCTTCATTATAGAAAGGTCATAGTCAGGCTCAACATTGAACGCACCGAGCACGGCATCAAGCATCTGACGGTGCTGACCGGTAACGCAAACAACGGTTTGCACCTCTTTGCGGCTTTTGAGTTCATTTACAAGAGGACACATTTTAATTGCCTCGGGACGGGTGCCAAAGACAAGCATAATTTTTTTCATAATATTCTCCAAAAAAGTGATAATCTATTTTACCATTAACCGAGGAGTTTGTCAACCGCACGGCGTACAGCACCTGCCGCAGGGCCTACAAAAAATGCGCAGACAAGCGTTGTCG
>JAZQWE010000109.1:0-2552 GCA_045632225.1 Eubacteriales bacterium
CCTACGGTACAAACAACGAGTTCGGCTTTGACTATCTCCGTGACAACATGGTTATCTACAAACAGCAAATGGTTCAGCGTGGACACAATTTTGCCGTAGTTGACGAGGTTGACTCCATCCTCATCGACGAGGCGCGTACCCCCCTTATCATTTCCGGCGAGGGCGAAAAATCCACCGAACTTTATGAAATTGCTGACCGTTTTGCCCGTACACTCAAAAAATTTGTTATCAAAGAAACCGATTCCAAAGAGGATATGGACGAAAAGTACGGCGATGCTGACTATATTGTAGACGAAAAGGCAAACAATGTCTTTCTCACCGCAAACGGTATTTCCAAGGCAGAGTCTTACTTCAATATTGAGGATTACTCCGATCCCGCAAACACCACCATTGCACACCATATCAATCAGGCGATTCGCGCTCACGGTATTATGAAGCGTGATGTTGAATACATGGTTAAGGATGGCGAGGTTATCATTGTTGACAGCTTTACCGGCCGCCTTATGCCCGGTAGACGCTATAATAACGGCTTGCATCAGGCAATTGAAGCAAAAGAGCATGTAAATGTTGAAAAAGAGTCAAAAACTCTTGCAACAATCACATTCCAGAACTACTTCCGTCTTTACACCAAACTTTCGGGTATGACGGGTACCGCGCTCACCGAGGAAAATGAGTTCCGCACCATTTACAACCTTGATGTTGTGGAGGTTCCCACCAACCGCCCCATGATTAGAAAGGATTTTCCCGATGCGGTTTACAAGAGCCGTGCGGGTAAATACCGCGCAATTGTTCAGCAGATTAAAGAATGTCACAGCGTTGGCCAGCCCGTGCTTGTCGGCACGGTTTCTATTGAAAAGAGTGAGGAGCTTTCTCACGAACTCAAGAGAAACGGCATTGCGCATGTAGTGCTCAATGCAAAGCATCACGAAAAAGAGGCAGAAATCGTTGCGCAGGCAGGCAAACTCGGCGCAGTTACCATTTCCACTAACATGGCGGGCCGTGGTACCGATATCATGCTTGGCGGCAACCCCGAATTTCTTGCGAAAAACGAAATGCGCCGCATGGGCATGGAGGAAGAAATTATTGCCCAGTCAACCGGTAGTGCCATCACCACCGATGAAGAGGTAATCAAGGCACGCGAAACCTTTAGCGCGCTTTACGAAAAGTATAAAGAGGAAATTCGCCCCGAGGCCGAGAAGGTTCGCGCGGCGGGTGGCTTGTTTATCCTTGGCACCGAGCGCCACGAAAGCCGCCGTATTGACAATCAGCTCCGTGGCCGTTCAGGCCGTCAGGGTGACCCCGGTCAGTCCCGCTTCTATATTTCGCTTGAGGACGACCTTATGCGCCTTTTCGGTGGCGACCGCCTTTACAACATGGTTGACCGCATCGGTTTTGACGATAACACCCCCATCGATGCACAGATACTTTCCAACAATATCGAACTTGCGCAAAAGCGTATCGAGGATCAGAACTTTAAGCGCCGCGAAAATGTGCTTACCTATGACGATGTTATGAACCAACAGCGTGAGGTTATTTACAAACAGCGCCGCTCTGTGCTTGACGGCATGGATATAAGCGAAACCGTAAAGGGATGGCTTGCCCCCGTGACCGAAGAGAATGTGCTTTCGTTTGTTGACGAAGAAAGCGGCGAATATAACTACAACGGTCTTGTTACAAGTTTTGTCGGTGCGCTTCTTAAACTCAAGTTCAGCGAGGAAGAAATTTGCGCAATGGATACTGATACTCTTTGCCAAAATGCAAATGAGTGCGCACACATGCTTTACGAAAACCGTGAGGAAATGTGGAAGTCGCTTTCAGTTGATATGCGCGAACTTGAGCGCACAGTGCTCCTTCGCACAGTTGACGAAAAGTGGATGGACCATATTGATGCAATGGATGACCTCAAGGGTAGTGTAGGCCTTAACGCTTATGCACAGCGCAACCCCATCAACGAGTACAGAATTCAGGGTGCTGATATGTTTGATGCGATGAGCGCGGACATCCGTTCCACAACAGTTCGCCGTGTACTTGCAACCGTGCCGCAGAGCGCAGAGCAAGTTGAACGCCGTCAGGTTGCAAAGCCGCTTATCGAGGGATTTGCGGGCGGCAAAATGCCACAGCGTAAAGAACCCGTTCGTAAGGCAGAAAAAGTTGGCAGAAATGACCCTTGCCCTTGCGGAAGCGGTAAAAAGTATAAAAAATGTTGCGGTTTGAATGAAGATACCGCAGAGTAAAGGATGAAATATGCAAAAAAACAAGGTTATTAACTTTGGTTTTCTAACACTTGCATTTGTGTTTTTCTGCAATCCGAATATAAATGTTTTTGACATTTTGCCCGACTCTTTTGCATGTCTGTTTGTCGTGGCGGCAATAAGCCGCCTTGGCGACCTTTGCGACGACCTTGGAGAGGCAAAACGCGCGTTTATCACGCTGTTTTGGATCAACCTTTCGAAACTTCCCGCGCTTGTGCTTGTAGCATATATTACGGGTAGCAACCTTAATGAGAGCACAATGTGGCTTTTGGTGGCATTTTGCTATGCTGTTTTGGATGT
>JAZQWE010000110.1:0-2154 GCA_045632225.1 Eubacteriales bacterium
CCGTCAATTTCTTGAGTTCCAAGGATGGTATTCAAAACAGTTTTTTTCTGTTTAACAACAATCATCTTATCACTTAAAGAGGTTAACTGTTCATGCCCTTATATACAACCTCGGCCGCTTCGGGTTCCATATTGCATTTAAGCGAAAATGTGCGAACATTCGCAAGCAATTTGTCAACAAGTTCAAGTTGCTTGCCAAGGTCAGCAGAGTCTGCGAGCATAATTTGTGACAAAATTAAAAACAGCGCTTCGTCATCAAAAATTTCTTTAATTGAGTTATCTTCAGCGCGGTTTAAAAATCCGATTGCTGCAAGTTCCACCCTTGTATTGACCGTGATAAACTCCTTGCCGCACCACGGAGTACCGTAAGCATAGAGTTTACCGTCAACAAAGCGGAGAATTGGCTTGTCGCCGTTTACAATCACAACCTTATCTTCACCAAAGACCTTGCGCCAAAGGTTAACATGCGTAGTTTTTCCAACTCCGCTTTTAGCAGTAAAAAGATAGCCCTTATTTTCATACGAAATGAGTGCACCGTGCATCATAAAGCCATCGTATTTTAAAATCTCGGCGCATATTTTTCTGTAAATTGCATTGAGTTCGGCAAATACCATTTCCCTATACGATGCGTTTTCAGGAACTGTATTTTTGTCAAGTTCGGCGATTATCTCTTCATGATTTACTCTAACGCTGAAATCAATTTTAGGATAATCTACACAGCGAAAGCGCATACAAAATTTATATATGTATTCGCAACTACCTTCGATATCTATATACAAATCAGCTATCTTAAATACCATTTCAACACCTATAAAATCAATTTTTTAAACAAACTTTAAAAGGACGCCGTTTTTACCGGCGTTCCTTTTAATTTAATAAAATTATTCTTCTTCGATAAAGGGCAAGCTATTGCCATCATCAACAAACGAAGGAAGTGAGAATTCTGTAGTAACTTCTTCAGTAGTTACAGCCTCGGTAGTAACAGTTGTTGTAACTTCTACAGTTTCTTCAGGCTCTGCAACATTTTCTGTGGTAGCCGCAGTAGTTACAATTGCAGAAGGAGCCGAACTTCCGCCACCACCCTGCTTTTTGGTGGTTGTAGCAACAGAAGTTTCTTCTGCCTTGGTTTCAAGAATGGAGAATGCCGCATCTGCAATAACTGCAATGTCGCTACGCTTCATGAATTCGCCCTTCTGACCCATAAGGTTATTGGTAATTCCAAGCGCGTTAGCTTCGCTGATAAAATTCTTGGACCAATCGGTAGGATCAATTGCAATAGTCTTATTGGGTTCAAGAACACAAACGATTACTTTGATAGCTTCTTCATACTTTACACTATCGTCGGGGCGGAAGTTTCCGTCGCCGTCACCGTTGATAATTTTGTTCGCAACAGCATAGTTCACATAACCTGTGGACCAATGAGTTTCGGGAACATCCGCAAACGAAGTCTTACCTGCGAGTGCTGTAGCTTCGTCTACCTTGCCAAGAAGTTTGCATGCGAGTGCCGCAAACTGTGCACGGGTGAGTTCCCAATCGCCATAATAACGGCCATCGCCAAATCCGGACAAAATACCCTTTTCTGCCATGCGTTCTGCCGCATCTGCATAATATGCATCGGTGGGAACATCGTTAAAAGAAACCGCAGAAAGGCTAACCAAAAGCGCGCTTACTGCCAAAATTGCCATTAAAACAGAAATTATCTTTTTCATTTATTTATACCTCGCAAATGATACTTTGGGATAAAAAAACGGGATGGCGGTTGCCATCCCGATTTTTTTCAAAAACTGAATTACTCTTCTTCTACAGGGGGAAGTTCGTTTTCACCAAGAGTGGTTTCAACGGTGGAAGCAAGGATAACAGAAACTGCTTCTACTTCGAAAAGTTCAGCTACAGGAGCTACATACTTCATTAGACAAAATCCTCCATATCAAATATCCAGTAATATGTACACTTTTATTATACATATTTTATAGTAATTGTCAATATCTTTTTAAAAAAAATATTATTTTTAACAAAAAAACAACTCCCCGAGGGGAGTTGTTTTTTTATTCAGAGTCGGATATTAGCCGTTTCTGTCAAGGAAGTAAGTCTTAGCCGCTTCTGCGTAAGCGATGATGGACTTACAGAGACCTGCGAGAGTTGCAGCGCCGCTCTG